>JAFSSV010000145.1 GCA_017450825.1 Synergistaceae bacterium | reverse complement strand
GAACGAAGTGAGGTCGGAGGGGTTGCTTTTAAAAAAGGGGAGGTGCCTGAGTGAAGCGAAGGCGAAAGAGCTTATTAAAAAATTTTACTTTCTTAACTTAGGGTCGAGCGCATCTCTTAGACCGTCGCCTAAGAAGTTGAAAGCAAGAATAGTAATTGAGATCGCTCCTGCCGGAAAAAATAATTGATAAGGATAAACTGCAAGTGCCCTCATTGCGTCGCTGCTAAGGACTCCCCAGCTTGCCATAGGGGCGCTTACTCCGAGTCCTACGAAGCTAAGAAAGGCTTCAGTAAAAATTGCGCTTGGTATTGAGAAGGTCAGCGAGACTAAGATCGGCCCCATAGCGTTGGGCAGGAGGTGCCGGAATAGAATTCTTTTAGGTGACGCGCCAATGACTCGGGCGGCAAGAATGAACTCTTCATTTTTAAGGCGCAGAATTTCAGCTCTGACTATTCTGGCCATAGGAGCCCAGTAAGAGATCCCGAGCGTAATAAAAATACTTTTCAGTCCCGGGCCGACTACGACCATTAAGAGAATTACATATATCATCGTTGGCACGCTGTAAACAACGTCAACGATTCTCATTAATAAATTATCGAGCCGTCCTCCAACAAAGCCGGAGATCCCTCCGTAGATCACGCCGATAAATAAATTAATAAAACTTGCCAGAAATCCTACGGCCAAAGAAATTCGCGCACCGTACAAAACTCTTACTAACAAGTCCCGCCCGAATATATCAGTTCCGAAGAAATGCTCAAGGCTTGGAGGGTCGTTCGAGACCATAAAATCTTGTTCGTCATATTCATACGGTGACAGCATTGGCCCGAAGACCGCCGCAAGGACAATTAAAATTATTATTACGAGGCCGAGAATAGCGAGCGGATCTTTTTTTAATCGCGCCCAAACGTCTTGCCAATAGCTTTTTGATTTTGTCTTCATGATTTTTTGATTTTTAATTTTTACGAGTTTAATTTTATTCTTGGGTCAATAAATGCAAGGCATATATCAGCCAGCAGGTTAAAGAGAATTAACAGAGCGCTGTAAAAAATTGTTACGCCCATTATCGTTGTATAGTCGCGGTTGGTTATGCTTGTCACAAAAAAAGTTCCAAGCCCCGGCACTCCGAAGACCTGTTCTATTACGAAGCTTCCGGTTAAGATTCCGGCGGTCAGGGGAGCCAGATAAGTTATAAGAGGCACGACAGCATTTTTAAGCGCATGAATATAAATTACGGCGCGTTCGCTCAAGCCTTTTGAGTAAGCTGTACGAATATAATCCTGTCCTAAGATTTCCAGCATACTTGACCTTACGAGCCTTGATATAAAAGCCGCGGGGTATCCGGCTAACGTTATAGCCGGCAGCCAAGCTGTAGAGATTCCCTCCCAGAATCCGACGGTTACCCAGCCTAATTGCCACGCGAATAAATAAACAAAAATTGTAGCAAGTACAAAGCTTGACACAGTAACTCCGAGAGTAGCGAGTATCATTGAAAGTCTGTCTTGCCATTTGCCCCGTCTTAGAGCTGAAATTATTCCTGTGGGAATTCCTATTAAGAGTGAAAGTATCAGCGCTATGCCTCCGACTGTGAAGGACACGGGGAAGCCGGAGGCGATTAATTCGTTGACGGTCATTCCCTCGTAACGGTACGAAGGCCCTAAGTCTAAGCGCAGAATGTTTAATAAATATTGTCCGTATTGAATATAAAGCGGATCATTTAAGTGATAACGTTCCTGCATTTTTTCTAGCACGAACTCCGGGATAGCTTTTTCATCAGTGAAAGGGCCGCCGGGGATAGCGCGCATCATGAAAAAAGTTAAAGTAATTATTACGAACAGAGTTAAAAGAGAAGCGACTATACGCTTGAAAATATATTTACTCAAAAAATAACGCCCCCGAATTTTTAATATCGGGAGCATTTTAACACGTGCGATTTCTTTCAATCCACGCAAAACGGTAAACGGCTCTTCCAATCGTGCGAAAAACTTCAGTGAAATAAATCACTGAGAGAAATAAAAATACCGGAAAAATAAATACCGCTCGGTAAAATTATTTTTAGTATTTATATTATAGTAAAAGCACCTTAAAAGTAATAAACCCCTCCGCCTCATTTCATTTGGCACCTCCCCTTTTTTAAAACAACCCCCTCCGGCCTTTGGCCACCTCCCCAAGGGGAGGCTTTGTGTCACAAGAATCCTAGCCTCCCTCGGGGGAGGGGAACCGCTTGCGGTGGTGGGGGTTCTTTAAAAAAAAGGGCTACAAGGTGGCGAGGGGGTTATTTTCAAGTGCTTTTACTATAAAATTATCCTCTTGTGATTTCAGTGTTGGCCATTTTCTCGTAGACGAGGGCGAGGGAGCTGTGGTCGTTCTGTCCTTTGCCGTCGGCATGTAAGATCTTCATCATTTCAAAGACCTGCGCAGTCAAAGGTATCGGAGAGTCTACAGACTTGGCCGCGTCCATGACGTTCGTTAAGTCTTTAATATGTAAATCAATTTTGAAACCGGGCTTGAAATTCCTGTCCATAATCATAGGAGCCTTAGCGTTCATTACGTTGGAACCGGCTAAGCCGCCTTTGATTGCCTGGAAAATAGCTTCGGGATCGACTCCGGCTTTCTTGCCGAGCATTAGGGCTTCGCTAAGGGCCGCGATGTTTACGGCTACTATTACCTGATTGCAAAGCTTTGTTACGTTGCCCGCGCCAATGCCGCCGCAAAGAACAACGCTTGACCCCATAGCCTTTAAAACAGGCTCGAACTTATCGAAAACTTCTTTCTTGCCTCCGACCATGAAGCTAAGAGTACCCGCAATAGCCATAGGCTCACCGCCGCTGACAGGAGCGTCAAGCATTTCAATTCCGAATTTTGAAAGGGCATCGGCGATTTCTCTGCTTGCCATAGGATTAATCGAAGACATATCAATAAAAGCAGCGCCCTTCTCCATATGCTCGGCTACTTTGTCATCTTCGAGCATTACGCTTTTAACATGGGGCGAATTCGGAAGCATCGTTAAGACAAGCTCAGCCCCCTTGGCCGCGTCCACGGCATTAGCAGCTTTTACGGCTTTGCCGTTCCCGAAGGCTACAACGTCATCAGCTACAGCGGCTGTCCTGTCGTAAACCCGAAGCTCGTGTCCGGCCTTGATTAAATTTTTTGCCATGGGCTTCCCCATGATACCGAGTCCAATAAAACCAATTTTCATTTTGAATGATACCTCTTTTCTTTTTTATGCAAGTGATTTTAATTATAGCTTAATTGTTAAAAAATTCGCTCCAAAATTTTACGCTTCCCTCGTGAGCCGGAATTTTTTCGGGCAACGCCATTGCCGGAGCAAGTTCTGAAAGATCAGGGACTTCAAGGGCCAGATCATATTGCTTCTCCCAGATCATTTTATTGAGTTCATATACAAGATCTTCCGGAAGATCTTTACGGACTACAAGGCAAGTATAATCTCCAACTGTCTTGATCGGAGCCTGTCCCTGTGGAAGAGATTTATAAATCCCCGGCTGAATTTCAAGCGTAACAGTTCCGTAAGATTCAGAAAGTTTATTCAAAGCGTCCTGACCGACAGACAGGAAGACTATATCAATCTTATCTTCTATGCTGGAAATTATCGGAGCAACTTTTCCAACAGAGAAGGCGAAGCAGTCCAAGTGATTATTAACGAGCAGGCTTGCGCCGCTTTCATAGGACTCGTACTGAACCTGAAAGATTTTTTTATAATCAAGCCCCCAGGCTTTTTCAAAAAGGGCTTTTATTATAAACTCGGAGCTTGTGCCGGGCCTTAGAGTAGCGAAACGGGGAGTTAATTTTTTTTCGATAATATCTTCAACTGAATTAATTTTATTTTTCACAGCGTAGTCTTTCCGGATAATAAAATAAGTGTACTGTGAATATAAATTTGTCATAATCACGGCGTTATTTACGGCTCGTCCTTTGAAGTCGGCCTCACCTTTGAGGGCGGCTCCAAGGAGTGACGTTACAGAAAAGCCAATGTCATATCTTTTCGCGTGAGTGTTAAGAATATTAGAGACTCCGCCTCCGGCTGTTGCTGTCGTTGTCGGAAGTTCGGACAGCGTCCAAATATCAGCTAAAAGTTTTCCAAGCATGTCCCAATTTCCGCCGGCAGGGCCTGATAAAAATCTCAAGCTTGAAGGCCAGTTGCTTTTATCTTGAGCTAAACTTGCTGAGCTGAAAGAAATTATTATGAAAAAAATTAATAGCGCCTTTCTAAAATTCAAAATAAATCACCCCTTTCTCAAGCATTATACATTAGAGCTTAAAGACAATTCCAACGACTGCTGAAAGAAATATCCAGACAACCGGGTGAAGCTTTTTAGCCGGCTTGATTAAGTTAGTAAGAATTAATAACAAAAGGGCAAGAGCAGCGAGTTCAAGTCTTAGGCGTTCATTATTCAAAAACGTTACGGACGCTACAACGAGTCCTGCCGCCGTAATCATTGCACAGCTTGCAGGCCGAAGACCATAGAAAGCACCTATGACGTATTTATTATCATGAAAGGCATTCAAGAAAGCCGCGATCAATAAAATTATTATTATGCTGGGCGTAATTAATCCTAGCGTCGCGACTACCGCGCCGGGAATTTCAGCCGTTAGAAATCCTGCATACGTTGCCATGTTGACTCCGATTGGGCCGGGCGTCGATTCTGATACGGCTATCATGTCAGCAAGCTGCTGGCGGGTAAACCATCCCGTCCTGTCCGCAATGTCATATAAAAAAGGAAGAGTCGCCATGCCTCCGCCTACTGCAAACAAGCCCGTATTAAAAAATTCCCAAAATAATTTTAAGTAAATCATTTTGCTCTTTTGCCTCCAAGAACTTTTAAAATTATTCCTGCAAGAGCCGCAAAAATTACAAAGACTACCGGCGATAAATCAAGCCCTATCGCTCCGGCCAAGACCAGCAAATAAATACAAAGAGTCTTTAAATCTATTATCGCCTTTCTGAAAAGTTTTAAGACCGCGTTGAAAATCAAAACGCAAACGCAGACTCTTATCCCTGCGAAGGCATGAGCAACCCATTCAAGTTTAGCGTAGGCTTTAATGACTCCTGCCAGTAAACAAATTATCACGACCGAAGGAAATACGACTCCAAGTGTCGCGACAACGCCGCCGAGATTCCCGGCACGCTTGCGGCCTATAAAAGTTCCAACGTTTACGGCTATGACTCCTGGAGTACATTGAGCGATTGCGAAATAATCGGCAAGCTCTTCTTCAGTTCCCCATTTTTTATTCTCGACTATCTCACGCTGCAAGATCGGGAGCATTGCATAGCCGCCCCCGAAAGTTACAGCGCCGATCTTGGCAAAAGTAAAAAATAAATCTAAAAGAATTTTCATTACTATTAATAATTCTTTATGTTATGACTCGAGTCCATAACGACAACACAATCTTTTTTAACGCGCTTTAAAACTTCGACCATAATTTTTTCAGGTATAGCGACACAGCCGCCTGTAAATTTATTTTTCGTGTAGCAGTGTAAAAAAATCGAGTTGCCGAGTCCGGGCTTGCCCTCTTCGTTATAGCTTATATTAAGGCAATATTTATAAGCTTGAGCATAGTCGATTATATGCTTGCTGTCTTTGACGTTGAAATTTGTATATTCGCGGGTCGATACAAATTGATTATAGCGACTTGAGTTCGAGTCGCCGTTCCAGTAGTGAGCGTCGTCAACTTTTGTATAGCCCAATGAGCAGCCGGGGTCGTCGTTAATCCCGAATGCCTTTGTAAAATGAAAGACACCTTGAGGGCTTTTAGCGTCCCCTTCACGGGTTTTGCCCCAGCCGTTTTTTCCTATATAAGCCCGGCAGGAAATTATTTTGTGCCATTGACCTTCGGAGTCTTTTTCATGAAGAGAAAAATTAGCGTTCGATCCTTGAGTTCCGGATACAATAACTAATTGCTCAGCATCTTGCGCAGCGTTAAGCTCCGAAACCCATTCCGGCGATTTATCGCTCTTGGCCGCCCCCGCAGGCAAGGCAAGCGCAAGTATTAAAGCAAGTGCCAAGAAAAAATTTTTTCTCATAGAAATTCTAGCCTCCCAAGTAAGCTTTTCTAACGGCTTCGGACGCTAATAATTCTTGGCCCGTTCCTGTTGTAACGATCTTTCCGGTTTCCATGACATAACCGCGGCTTGCAATGCTCAAAGCCATTTGCGCGTTCTGTTCGACCAAAAGAATCGTCGCGCCTTGTTTATGCAAGTCTGAAATTATTTCAAAAATCTGTTCGACTAAAATCGGAGCGAGTCCCATTGAAGGCTCGTCAAGCATTAATAATTTCGGCCGGCTCATAAGGGCGCGTCCCATTGCTAACATCTGCTGCTCACCGCCTGAAAGAGTCCCGGCGGTTTGTCGCATTCGTTCCTTCAGTCTTGGGAAGAGCGAATAAACGTGTTCAATATCTTCGGGAATCCCGGCGCTTGATTGAGTGAAGGCTCCCATCTCTAAATTTTCCTGCACTGTCATTTGAGCGAAGACTCTCCGGCCTTCAGGAACTTGAGCGAGTCCGCGCTCTACGATTTTATGAGGCGGAACTTTTGCAAGGCTTTGCCCTAAGAACGAAACACTCCCTGTCGAAGGGTGAAGAAGTCCTGAAACTGTGTTGAGTGTCGTAGATTTTCCGGCACCGTTCGCGCCGATAAGAGTAACGATTTCTCCTTCGTAGACTTCAAACGAGATTCCTTTTATAGCGTGAATGCTTCCATAGTAGACATTAATATTTTCTACTTTTAAAACGGGTTCGGTCATTGCTTAGGCCTCCTTCCTGCTGTTGTGATGTTGTTGAATGAGCGTATCCTCACAATAAGATAATTCGCTGTCTTTCTTTCTTCCGAGATAGGCTTCAATGACAGCCGGATTATTTTGAATTTCATCGGGTGTCCCCTTGGCAATTATCTGACCGAAGCTCAAGACGCAAATTCCCTCACAGATATTCATAACGAGACTCATATCGTGTTCAATTAAGACTATAGCGATCTGGAACATCTCGTGAACTTTGCGGATATTGTCCATTAAGTCCGCCGTTTCAGAAGGATTCATTCCGGCGGCGGGTTCGTCAAGCAATAAGAGCGAAGGGTTAGTAGCTAATGCCCGGACGATTTCGAGCCGCCTCTGCGCTCCATAAGGAAGCGAGCCTGCTCTAACGTCGGCCATATCCTGCATATCAAAAATAGATAATAATTTTAAAGCTCTTCGGTGAGCGGCAATCTCTTCGCGTTTGTAATTGGGCAAGCGTAAAATCGAGCTGAACATGTTGTAATGCATTTCATTATTCATAGCTACTTTGACATTATCAATAACGCTGAGATTTTTAAAGAGCCTGATATTCTGGAAAGTACGAGCAATCCCGGCCTTGTTGACCTGCATTGTATCCATTCCGTGAGTATCCTTGCCGTTTAATAAAATTGTCCCGGTCGTAGGCTGATAAACTTTTGTTAAAAGATTAAACACCGTAGTTTTTCCAGCGCCGTTCGGGCCAATAAGGCCGGCGATTTCTGTACGGCCTATGGTCAAATTAAAATCTTCTACGGCTTTGATGCCGCCCAAAGTTATTCCGAGATTTATACATTCAAGTACAGGATCTCTGCTTGCGTCACGTTCGGGCAAAATAGATCGTGAAGGCACGGTTACATATTTTGTTTTAGCCCTCATTTATTCGGCCTCCTCTTTATTTTTTCTAAACGGATTTAATTTTGAAAGAAAGTATTTAATTTCCGCGTTGTTCGTTGCCAGCATCATGACGATTAAAATTATTGCGTAAAGCAGCATTCTATAATCTGAAAACTGTCTTAACTTCTCCGGCAAAACCGTAAGCACAGCCGCGGCGATTATGCCTCCGAGCATGTTGCCCTGTCCTCCCAAAACTACGAACACTAAAATTAAAATCGAAGTATTGAAATCAAATTTATTTGCAACGATAGTTGAATAATTCATAGCGAACAAAGCTCCGGCCGCTCCGGCCAAGGCCGCCGAAGTTACGAAGGCCATCATTTTATATTTTGTAATGTCAAGGCCGACACTTTCAGCCGCTATTCTGTCGTCACGAATCGCCATGAAGGCCCTTCCTGAACGTGAGTTCACGAGATTGAAAACTATCATTAAAGAAATCATTACAAGCACGAAGCCCGCTCTGAAGGTCGCGATCTTTTGAATTCCGCTGATACCCATAGGGCCGCGAATTATTAACCGACCGCCTTTTAATAATCTCGTTGTGTCTGAAAGCATACTGATATGAATTCCACCGGAGTCAATGCCCATATAAAAATTATTTAAAAGGCTCTTGATAATTTCTCCGAAGGCAAGAGTAACTATTGCTAAATAATCCCCCTTCAGTCTTAAAACAGGAATGCCGATTAAAAATCCTGCAACCGCCGCAAAGACAGCCGCGATTATCATAGCAAGCGCAAGCCTAAGGGGAGCAAACGGAATTATATTCTGCATTAAGATCGCTGCAGCGACTCCCGAGAATGCTCCGACCGACATAAAGCCCGCGTGCCCTAAAGATAATTCGCCGCTAATTCCTACGACAAGATTTAACGATACTGACATGACCATATAGGCACAAATCGGAACTAACATTCCCCGCATTGACGAGCTTAAAATTTTTGTGCTGCTCATAAATTGACAGATAACAAACGCCGCAATAACTAGAGCGTAAGTTAAATATATCCTCCGTGCTTCGACACGTTTTAAATTTATAAGTCTTCGCATTGTCATTTTATATTTACACCTTCTCCTGTAACTGTTTGCCAAGCAGCCCCGAAGGCTTCACAAGCAACACTATAATTAATACAGCAAAGACTACAGCGTCAGATAATTGACTTGAAATATAAGCCTTCGCAAAAATTTCTATAACTCCTAACATCAAACCGCCCAAAAATGCTCCCGGTATAGAGCCAATCCCTCCGAAGACCGCCGCCGTAAAAGCCTTGATGCCTGGCAAAGATCCCGTAGTCGGCATTAACGTCGGGTAAGCTGAACACAACAGCGCCCCGGCCACGGCCGCAAGTCCCGAACCTATAGCAAACGTCAAAGAGATCGTAGCGTTGACGTTTATTCCCATTAACTGCGCCGCCCCTTTGTCCTCTGAACAGGCGCGCATAGCCTTTCCCATTTTAGTTTTGCTTATGAAGAGCGAAAGCAAAATCATAATTACAATGCAGGTAACTATAGTTAAAGCCGTAACATGTGAAACTGATAATTCACCTTCAAATAATTTAAAAGATCCCCGGCCTATTATTGACGGGAAGACCTTGGGGTTTGACGACCATAATAAAAGGGCCGTGTTCTGCAAAAAATAACTCATGCCGATAGCCGTAATTAAAACAGCAAGGCTTGGAGCTTGCCTCAAAGGTTTATAGGCGAGCCGTTCAACAATAATTCCAAGCAAAGTACATACCGCCATAGCCAGTACGACTCCCAAGAACGGATTAAGCCCGTAACGCGCAACGGCATAGAAGCAGACATACGCCCCTACCATGATTACGTCGCCGTGAGCAAAATTTAACATCTTGGCAATTCCATATACCATCGTGTAGCCCAGCGCGATAATAGCGTAAATACTTCCCAAGCTTATCCCGCTTATGAAAAAATTTAAAAATGTCATGTGAAAGTTTATAACTCCTTATAAAAAAAATTCGGGGTCATTCGGCCATGAGACCCCGAGTTTAATTTAATATTCTTTTAATGAGTTCATTAATTAGTCAAGTCCTACGTATGCGCCGTTCTTGATTACCATGCCCTTAGGATCTTTAGTGACTTCGCCGTTCGCTGACCACTTGACGTTCTCACCGGTTACGCCGTTGAATGTCATTGAAGTGAACTGCTTGATCATAAGCTGGCAAAGTTCAGAAGCTTCCATTTTGGGATCGGCCTTGGCAAGTTCAAGAGCTTCTTTGTAAGCGTATACACAGTCATAACCATCAGCGGCAAACTGATTGGGAATTTCGCCGAACTTCTTTTGATATTCAGCTACAAATTTCTGAGTCCTTTCGTCTTTTGCGTCAGCGTTGAACGGAGTTAAAAGCATAACTCCTTCGGCTAATGACTTCTCAAAGCCTTCCATTGTTAAAATTCCGTCCATGCCGTCAACTCCGAACCATTTAGGAGCGTAGTCCATAGCCTTGGCCTGAGCAAGAATAAGGCTTGCGGGCTGGTAATACATCGGAAGGAAGACAAGCTCTGCGCCGTTCTTCTGCGCGTCAGTAAGCTGAACTGAGAAGTCGTTGTCATTTCCATCAGCAAAAGTTGTTTCGCTTACGATCTCAAGACCGAGCGCTGGGGCTTTCTCTACGAAAGTATCGCGAATGCCTTTTGAATAAACGTCGTCATTCTTCCAGATTATCGCGACCTTCTTAGCAAATTTTTTGTCAGCGATATACTGAGCGCTGGCACTCCCCTGGTTGGGATCGACAAAGCACATCTGGAACACGTTGTCTTTTCCTTCGGTAACGGCCGCTGATGAAGCTGAAGGAGTAAGAGCGAAAATTCTGTCCGCAAAATTTTCAGCCGCTGTAGCCTCGCAGGGCTTAGAAGTTACTGAACCTAAAGAAATCTGCATTCCCCAGTCTTTAAGAGCGGTGTAAGCGTTGACGGCCTTCTCTGCGTCGTGGGTATCGTCCTCGTAACGAAGTTCAAACTGAATATCTCCGCCCATTGCGTTAATCTCTGCTACTGCGATCTCTGCTCCGTTCTTGGCCGCGTTGCCGTAGATCGCCGCGCCGCCCGTAAGAGGGCCAGTGCCTCCGAGCTTGAAGGCCGCGCCGAATGCACACGAAGTCATAGCAAGAACGAGTACTGCACACGTTAAAATCTTCTTCATAAAAAATTTTCTCCTTTTGAAAAAATTAAAAAAATTTATGCCAACCCGAAAAAATTTTTTCTATGGCCGTTCAAAAAAAATTCTTTCAGGATTAAAGCCCAAAATAAAAAAGAAGCGGCCTTGGAGTAAAGACCGCTTCTATAAAAATTTTCAACAGTCCCTGCTCCGTCATCAATAGGCAATAATAATAAGGACTGCACGTATAATGAACGGAACAGTTGTGAAAGCAAAAAGGGCACTAACAAAAGAAGTCTTGTTAAAATCTCTTGCAACGTTCTTCATTCTTGTTAGTACCCTCCTTATAAAATTCAATCTCGTATAAAAAAATTTCTGGCGCGGTAGGCAGGATTCGAACCCACGACCTAAGGCTCCGTAGGCCTTCGCTCTATCCAGCTGAGCTACTACCGCAGGGAAGTTCTTGATAGTTTTGAATGGCGGTGGGTGTGAGATTCGAACTCACGATAGAGTTATTAGACCCTATACTCACTTAGCAGGCGAGCGCCTTCAGCCTCTCGGCCAACCCACCGAACTGCAAAACGCTGAATATATTATAACGGCCTTGAATTCTTGTCAAATATTTTTCGTCATGATTTGCTATAGTGAACATAATTTATTTTCTATACAACCCCCTCCGGCCCTAGCCTTCAGCGAGCTACGCACCATTCCACCTCCCCTTTCAAAAAATTAACCCCTCCGACCACACGTCGTTCGGCCCCCTCCCCTTTCTGGGGAGGCAAGAGTGTAAAGGGAATAGAAAGTGTTTAAAAACTCTCTCGTCCCCCCTGAAAGGGGGGATGTCAACTTGTTGACTGGGGGGTTGCGTTCAAAAGAGGGCCAGCTTGCTGGCGAGGG
>JAFSSV010000144.1 GCA_017450825.1 Synergistaceae bacterium | reverse complement strand
TTAAGGGGAGGTGCCGAATGAAATGAGGCTGTGGGGTTGTAGTTAAAAAAGGGGAGGTGGCCCGAAGGGTCGGAGTGGTTGAATTAAAAATAAAGGGGAGGTGCTGAACTAAGTGAGGTCGGAGGGGTTGTATTTAAAAAAAAGCCTCCCTTTTAACAGGGAGGTTTTTTTGAAGGCTGGAGGGTTAGTGGAATTAGTCCCAGAGTCTTTCGAGCCTGTAGAAATCTCTTCCCCTGTGACTGAAAACATGAACAACAACATCGCCCGCGTCAATGAGTCTCCAGTTAATGCTGTTCTCACCTTCAAGGCGGCACTTAATGCCTTCGCGTTCGATAGCTTCTTCGGCAGCTTCGGCCAAAGTCTTCATGTGAGTCTCTGAATTCCCCGTCACAAGTACAAAAGCATCAGCGAGTCCGCCGCGATCTTTAAGATCAAGCGTCAAAATTTCTTCGCCGTTTTTTTCTTCTAGCGCTGCTTTAATTTTTTCTACTAATAATGAATTCTGCATGATTAAAAAATTTTTTAACTCCTTATATTTTTTACTATGCTTGCGGCCTCTTTAACGAGCGCTGAAATTTTCTCCCATTCTTCGGCCGCCATTAATTTTTTATCAATCAGCCAGCTTCCTGCACAAGCTATAACTTTTTGATAAGAAAGATAGCCTGATAAATTCTTCGCGTTGATCCCTCCTACCGGCATAAACTCAAGCTCGCTATATGCCTCGGCCATAGCTTTTATCATGCCAAGCCCGCCTGAAAGTTCCGCCGGAAAAAATCTCACGACCTTCAAGCCAAGTTCCAAGACCTGTTCAAGTTCTGTAGGAGTTAGAGCGCCCGGGATTACGGGGACGCTTTCATCGAGGCAATACTGAACGATCTTAGGATTAAGACCGGAAGCGGCGATAAATTTTGCGCCGGCGTTCATTGCGCGGTCGGCCTGTTCGATTGTGAGTATCCGTGACGCTCCGATTAAAATATCCGGAAATTCGCGCCCTATAATTTTAATTGACTCTTCAGCCGCAGGAGCATCAAAGACAACTTCAAGACAGGGCAAATCATTTTCAAATAAAATTTTGGCCGCGTTCAAAGCCTCTTTAAAATTTTCAGGTATCAGAACCGGAACGACTCCGATCTTTGAGAACTGCTCGAATATCATTATAGACTCCTCTTTCTCTTTTTAATTTTAAATTAAATTATTTTTCTTGCGCCGTCGGAGATTGAAATAGTATAGAATGTCGCCTTGCGTCCCGTTCGCTTTGAATATTCTTTATCAAGATAAGCGATAAATTTTTCGACCGAGTCTTTCTCTACTATGCTGACCGTACAGCCTCCGAAGCCTCCGCCTGTCATTCGCGAGCCTTTGACTCCCGGAAAGCTCCAAGCTAGTTCGGCGAGTGTATCAAGCTCCGGGACTGTAACTTGATAGTCATCTCGTAAAGAAACATGCGAGGCATTCATTAAGCGCCCGAAGAGATCAAGATCTCCGGCCTTCAGTGCGTCATATGCTCTTAAAGCCCGGGCGTTTTCGCTCACGGCATGACGGGCACGCTTTAAATTCACGCTGTCCTTGATTGAGTAAGAGTATTCGTCAAGCTCATTAAAATTTAAATCGCAAAGACAGGAAATTTTCTTTACGTTTTTAATATCGGCAAGCGCAGCCTCACATTGTTGACGGCGCAAATTATATTCCGAGCCTGCTAAGGAGTGGGGGACGTTTGAATTTGTGATTATGATTTTATAATTTTCAAGCTCAAGAGGGGCATAAGAATATTCTAGCGTTGAGCAGTTTAATAAGATTGCGTGATTTTTTTTGCCCATGCTCACGGCGAACTGATCCATTATGCCGCAGTTCATGCCGACAAAATTATTTTCGGCTTCTTGAGAAAATTTTGCCAAGCTCACGCCGTCAATATTAAAATCAAAAAGCTCCGAAAAAATTTTTCCCGTCAAGACTTCAATAGCCGCCGAAGAAGAAAGCCCCGCCCCGCCGGGTAAATTTCCGTTGTATAAAATATCAACGCCTCCGTCAAAATTATAGCCGTGACTCTTCAAGACACTCGCGACTCCCAACGGGTAATTAACCCAAGAGCGTTCGCTGAATTTTTCTTTGATCTCGTCAAAAGAAATTTCAAACGGGGAAGTAATTTCCGAGTCAAAATTCATTGAGTAGAGCCTTAAAAATTTTCCGGGTCTTCTGGCCGCCAGCGCGTATATCCCGGAGTCAATAGCACAGGGAAAGACAAAGCCGCCTTCATGGTCTGTATGTTCGCCGATTAAATTTACGCGGCCGGGAGCAAAAAATTTTTCGGGCTTTGAATCAGCACCGAAGATTTTTTCAAAAATATCACGCATAAAAAATTCCTCCAGATTTTTTTTTAGATTATACTTAAAGAGCAAACTTATTTTTTAGAAATCATCTCTCAAAAAAATTTTTTATTTCAAGCGGCCTTGCTTTCATTCATGCCGTTCTTTACTGAAAAATCAAATAAAAAATACTGTCCGCATACAAGATCTATAGCAGTACCTATGAAGTCAAGCATAGTATCCAGTGCAATGACTATTCCTAATATATCTCCTGTTGGGATACCTAACTGCTTGAACAATACCACATAAATTGCCGCCATACCGTTAGCAACGGGAGGAGTAGCGACAGAAAACAGAATAGTTAAGACAAGCGCTGTTATCAGCCACGAAGGAGAAACCTGAATTTTACACAAATCCGCAACACTTACAATCATCATCCATATTAGTATTGGATTAGTCGGCCTGTAAATAATCTGACAGAAAGGGACTCCAAATTTTGCAAGCCTAGGGCTTATATTGAATTTATTTATACAAGATTCTACGTTGTCAGAGAATGCCGCAGAAGATGAAGCAGTTGTAAGACCGATTAAGAACGTTGAAAAACTGTTCCGCCATAATTTCCCGACAGAAATTTTTGTCCTGAAAGAAATTATTATTAAGTGTGCAAACAAAATTAAACAAGCAAATAATGTAAAAGCCAGCACGAATGTTCCCAGACTTGCAAGGACTGCGATATCGCGGGATAAAATAATTTGCAAAATACTTCCGAAAACATAAACCGGAGTGAACTTTACTATAAAGCTCATGAACGTAGAGATAATTAATTCAATTTTTCTCAGCATGGAGGAAATTGATTTGACAGGTTCTCCAATAACTACTATGGCAATTCCAAGAACAAACGCAAGAAATAAAATCTGCAACGAATTTCCGTCCATAAAAGGCCTTAACAAATTATCAGGAATTATTCCAAGAATGATATTCATAACAGAAGAAACAGGATTAGTATTTGTCAACGCCGAGCCGTATTCGAGATTAAAAAATATAGAAGTCAGCCCCGCAAAGATTAAAAGCGTCAAAATTAAGAGCGTAAAACACTTCAAGCCTAATTTCTTTCCAATTTTGCTGAAGGTCGTAGCATCGCCTATATTACAGATCCCGGAGATAACAGACAAAAAAATCATAGGCATTGCAACAGCGCTAAGAATACCTCTAAAAGAATTCATAAGGGGTTCAAGAATATCATGCAAAAAAATTTCTTCAGTTCCAAGTGGAAAGACAGGCAACGCAAAGCCGCAGATTACAGCAAAAAGAAACGCGATTAAAAGCTTGAGCCATCCCGAAGTCTCTTTCCTTGTTATTGTGTATGAGATAATATTCTTCCCGTCAGAAAATTCCCATGCAGGAATGTCATTCGTATATTGCATTACCTCTTGCATAAGGGAGTTTATGCCTTCCGTGTCTTCATCCTGCAATCTCAAGGGATTTATAGAAGGCCCAGCAACTGAAAGCTTAAAGACTTGGCGCGTTAATATTTTACCGAAATCAATTTCAAAAGACGCGTCCTTCCCCAGCTGCTCTTGAAAACGTAAAAGGACTTCTTCTAAACTTAGTTTAAGCCTAACGATGTCTTTTGCGTTCATTTTACGCTGCACAAGAACTTCATGAACCTGCTCACATGCGCTGGAAATATTTTCGTTAGAAAGAGTGGCTTTGAACATCTCAATCATTATTTTAGAAAACCCCTCACAGAAATTTTTTATATTATATATTTTACTTTATTCACGGCCAAAACGTTTTTGAAGTTCTGAATTTTTTATTTCAATGACCGTTGGCCGGCCGTGGGGACAGGTGAAGGGCTGCTCGCATTCATGAAGTTCTTTCCATAAGATCAAAGCCTCCGACTCTGAAAGTTTTGTCGTTAATTTCACCGAAGCCTTGCAAGCCATTGTCGCCCAAGTACGCCACAAAAATTTTTTTATATCTCCGTCATGATTTTTTTTCAGGGCGTTCAATGACGCTCGCAACAAAACCTCCGGCGCAAACTCTACAGCGTCAAGAGCAGGCACAGAATTTAATTTTATTCCTGAAGGGGTATTCTCAAGTTCAAAGCCGTTAGCTTTCAATTCATTTTCAAATTCGCTGGCCTCAATCGCAAGAGTCGGCGGCAAAATTATCGGCATGATCTTCTGAACGTTCGTAGAATTTTCAACACGCCTTTTTATTTTTTCATAATTAATTCTTTCGTGGGCCGCATGAGGATCAACAAGCACCAATCCTTCATAATTATCATAGACAAGATAGCCGCCGGAATTTTGTCCAAGAAAAATAACTTGAGGCTCGTTGGATTCGACTGCAAAAAACTCCGGCTTCGCTTCCGCCTCTTTCTCTTCTTCTTCTAACCTCAAGATCTCCGACTCTTGCGCCCCCTGTGAAGGAGAAGGGGGCCACGAAGGGGCAATAGGTTTATTACTAAAAAAATTTTTTTTAAGACTCAACCCCTCCGCTTCACTTCGTTCAGCACCTCCCCTTTCATGGGAGGCAAGGGACGTAGCCGGAATAGAAGGACTCCTTGCGCCCCCTGTTAAGGGGGAGAGGGCCAGCTTGCTGGCGAGGGGGTTATCTTCTAAACAAGAGGGCCAGCTTGCGGTGGTGGGGTTATCTTCTAAACAAGAGGGCCGGCTTGCGGTGATGGGGGTTGTTCTCCAAGAAGGTGTAAACGGCATAGGACTCCCTAAATTATTTGCGGCATTCCTTACGGCTTTGAAAATTTCATCGGGGTATCTGAATCTTACTTCTGATTTTGCCGGGTGAATGTTCACATCAACCAAAGAAGGAGCAAGCGAAAAAAATAACGCCCAATTCCCTGACAGGTCACGCGAACTCTGCGCAACCGCCGCCTTAATAACAGGATCATTAACCGCCCGGCCGTTCACAAAACCAATAACATCATTTCGGCCCGACAAAGCCGAACGAGCTTGAAACCAACACTCTAATTTTAAATTTCCCTGTTCAAGATTTATATTTTGAATATCAGCGCCCTGTCCCCAAATTTTTAACAGGACTCTTCTCTTGCTTCCCTGTCCGTCGGTCGAAAAAATTTCTTTTCCGTCATGAGCTAAATAAAACGCTACGTCTGGATTACACACAGCATATTCCCGAATGAAAGCCGCAGCTCTCCGCAATTCACCGGCGGCGCTCTTCAAAAATTTTCGCCGTGCAGGAAGTCCCGAAAATAAATTTTCAACTTGAATTCTTGTGCCTTGAGGGTGATTGATTTCTACATGTTCAAGAATTTTATTTTCACTTGCGCGAATCATTCCGCCGCGTTCAGAATTTTTTGAGCGGCTCCGGATTTCAATTTCAGCAACGGCGGCGACACTGGCAAGAGCTTCGCCCCGATAGCCTAAAGTTTTTATGTTGTCCAAGTCTTCGACTTCGGAAATTTTGCTAGTGGCATGATACATTAAAGCAAGCGGCAATTCTTCAAACGGAATCCCCGAGCCGTCATCTTCGACAATTATTCTAAGCCTTCCTCCGTCATATAAATTTATTTTGATTCGCTTTGCTCCAGCGTCAAGGGAATTCTCTACAAGTTCCTTAACAACAGAAGCCGGGCGTTCAACAACTTCACCCGCCGCGATCTTTGACCATACGTTCTCATTCAGTGCTTTGATTGGCATTGTCTTTTTCCTTTGAACTTGAATCTAAATTTTTAAGATCTCTATATATCATAAAAATTACAACAAAGGAAATTATAAACGTAAGCGCATCGCTTGCAGGCATTGACCATAAAACCCCGTCAAGGCCCATGAATATCGGCATGACTATTACAAGCCCCGCCCCGAAAATTACTTCACGAACAATCGAAAGCAAAGCCGAAAGATACGGACGGCCCATCGCCTGAATGAAAATAAATGCCGCCTTGTTCACACAGGCCAAGACTATTAAACAAAGATAAGTCCTGAAACACTTAACCGTAAAGTCTGCATAGTAAACACTCTCACCGCTTGCCCCGAATAATTCTGCAATGCTTTCCGGGAAAAATTCTACGATTATAAATGCAACAAAGCCTAAAATTACTTCGCATTTTAATAAAAGCGTAAATAAATTTCTTACACGATCCGGCCTTTCTGCTCCAACGTTATAGCCAACTATCGGCGTACAGCTTGCCGATAAACCTACAACGATTGAAATTACAATCTGAAAAAATTTCATGACTATTCCTATTACGGCCATAGGAATTTGAGAATATTCACTCTGGCCGAAAATAGGATCAAGCGCGCCGTATTTTTTTATCATGATATTAACAGAGGCTACACTGATTACTAATGAAATTTGAGAAAGAAAGCTGCACATTCCTAAAGGCAAATATCGCTTCATTAACGGAAAGTTATATGAAAGATTAGCCCGTGAAAAATTTATCGCCTTCATTTTTTTAGTAACATAAAGCAAAGACATTCCCGCCGTAAAAATCTGTCCTGCTACTGTCGCAACGGCCGCGCCCATCATTCCCCAATGAAAGACAAAAATAAATAACGGATCAAGAATTATATTTATCCCCGCTCCGATTAAAGTTGAAAACATAACGTAGTTCGGACTCCCGTCAGCAGAGATTACAGGATTCATTGCCTGTCCAAAAACGTAAAACGGGATACCGATTATTATGTAAGAAAAATATTCTTGAGCAAGCCTGAAGGTTTCTTCGTTGACCCGCCCGCCGAAAAAAGTTAAAAGCTCATCACAGAAAATATAATAAATTATTGCCAAGATAATTCCGCAGGTCGAAGACAGTAACAAAGCACTCCCTACACTGTCGCCGGCCTGTCTGGACTCGCGCGCCCCTAAGCTCATGCTCACAAAGGCACAGACCCCGTCACCTATCATTAAAGTAAAGGCTAATGCTATTACAGTCATAGGGAACACAACGTTATTAGCGGCGTTACCGTTTGAACCAAGATAATCGGCGTTGGCTATGAAAATCTGATCGACTATGTTATATAGCGCGGCGACTAACAAAGAAATTATCAGCGGCACGGCATAGCGCAGCATTAATTTTCCAACCGGCTGGCTCTCAAGAAAAATATTTACGTTCTCGTTGTTATTCAAAAAAATTTCACCCTTCATAAAAAATTTTTGAGCATAAAAAAATGCGTAGGCCCGAATCGCTCGGACTTACGCATTTTCGCTGCTCAGCAAAAATTATTATAACTCTTATGAGTCAAGCCTGTGTCTTTTCAGTTCACCGATTAAATAAAGACTCCCACAGACTAAAATTAATTCGTTCTGATCTTCAACTGCTTTTTGAATCGCTTCGTTAGGACTCTCAAAACCTTCGGGAGAATTCTTCCATGAAAATTTTTTTGCGGCGCTTAATAGCTCAGCGGGAGTCAATGCCCGTGACATTCCCGGAACTGTCGCCGCATAAAAGGCCGGGCATAAATTCCCGTTCAATAATTCTAAACACCCTTCGTAATCTTTATCGCGCATTGCGGCATAAACGACTCCGATTTTTTTTCCGGGCCATAAATTTTTTACGCTGGCACAAAGCTTTTTAACGCCGTCAAAGTTGTGCCCTCCGTCAAAAACTATAAGAGGCTCGCGGGAAATTATTTCAAGCCGCCCGGGCCAAGCTGCTTTACTAAGGCCAAGCCTTATAGAATTCTCGTCAAGACGGGGCAAAAATTTTTTTATTTTCGACAAGGCCAAGAGCGACAGCGCAGCGTTACTAATTTGATAATCTCCGATTAATTTTGTCCGAACGCCTTTGAGCTTTAAATCCTGCGAGTCAAAATCAAAAGTATTTCCTTCCGGAGAAATTTTTATATTTGAGATCGCCGCGCTTTCACTTAGAACAAAGCCCGGGGAATTTCTTTCAGCACAAAAATTTTTGAACATAGGGATCAAAGACTTATCAACCCCGGCAAAGCACGCGGGAATATTTTTTTTAATCACAGCGAATTTTTCTCCGGCTATGCTTTCAAGCGTAGGGCCTAAATATTCCATGTGATCGAACGAGATCGAAGCTATCACCGAACAGATTGTATTACTCATAACGTTCGTAGCGTCTAGCTTGCCGCCCAGCCCGGCCTCAATGACTCCGACTTCAATATTTTTTTCACGGGCAAGACAGAAAGCACAGGCCGTTAAAATTTCAAAATACGAAGGCAAATCTTCGGGCGAGTCTTTCGGGATAGCCTTAACAACTTCTTGAGCGGCTCTGATCCATTCGTCAGGCCCAAGGGCTTGGCCGTTGATTAAGAGTCTTTCGCCCGGGCTTTCAAGATGAGGGCTTGAATAAAATCCCGTCTTATATCCAGCCGCGCTCAAAGCCGAAGAGATAAAAGCTCCGGTCGATCCCTTGCCGTTCGTCCCTACTATATGGACGGCTTGAAATTTATCTTGGGGATTGTCTAAACGTGATAATAATCTTTGGATTCTTTCTAAGCCTGGAATGATTTTGTTATTTGAATGAGAATATAAAATTTCTTCGAGCGTGTCAAAATTTTTTTCCATGATAGTAAATTTTAAAATATAAAACAGAACCACAACCCCTCCGCTTCACTTCGTTCAGCACCTCCCCTTTCAGGGGAGGCAATAGCGTAAAGGGAATAAAAGGTGTCGAAAAAATCTCTCGTCCCCCCGGTGAAGGGGGGATGTCAGCTTGCTGACAGGAGGGTTGCTTTAAATAAAAAGTTTTCTGTTTTATTTTGCCCGCGGCGGGAATACGAAGCTTCCCTTGTAGCCTAAGCGCTTTAACGAAGCTGCAACTTTTTCGGCGGCCTGCTTAGTCGCTCCGGCATAAACCCAGACTTTAATATGCTTAGAGGCCGGGTTTGAGTACACGACAGCGTTATAACCCATGCGGTTGATTTTTGCGGCCTCGTTTTGAGCGTTGGCCCGCGACCTGTACGCCCCGACCTGTACGCGCCATTGTTGTGAATTGGAAATTTGTTCAGATTGAGTCTTATTCTCGTTTAATCTTTTCGTAGCTACAGCGTTAGAACTTGATCGGGCAGTCGGAGTCTTTTTTATGCTGGCTTGAGTCTTAGGGGCGGCCTCTTCCCTTTTCTCGGCTATGACTATCGCTAAAATATCTTCTTCCTGTTCTTGTTTTTTTATATTATTCTGGCTTGCACTAACGGAATTTTGATCTTGTGAAGTTACATCTGTTGAAGCTGAAGCTAAAGAAGAAGACTTTTCGGCTTGGGCGATTGTTTCGGCCTGCCGTTCACGTTCCGCGGCTAAAGACGGAGCATCGGCAAAAGCTTGAGTCGAAGAGATTTCCGGAGGTTTTTGCATTCCCCTCACAAAGAACTGCCAACCCGTTAAAGCCAACAAAATCACGGCGGCAATGCTGACGACAGGCAAAATCATATCCCCGAACGAAGGCAAAGCCCCGCGATTTTGTAATCCGCGCCGGACTGGAACGCGGCGGCTCCTGCTAGTTCTTGTTGTTCTTTCTGTAGTACGCCGGCTGATCATAGAATCTCCTCGGAAGTCCTGAGAACGATTGCTCGTCATTCTCCGGAGGATTCAATCTGGCTTCCTCAAGATTTTGCTGTACGTTCCTTTTAGCCTGATAAATATCAAAGAGAGTCCCGCCGCCTGTCTTTGGATATTGAGGCTGCTGGGGCTGCTGAGGCTGTCTTGCGTTAGGGTTGTTGGGATAAGAATAATTATCGGGCCTGAAATTGGGCTTAGGGATTCCGCCGTTATTGAGTCTCTGCTCTCTCAAAGAATTTATATCCATCGGAGGATTAGTATTTTGTTCGCGAGGTTGTTGAGGTTTTCCGCCTGTGACGGTACGTCCAGCTGCTGCATTCACCGGGCGGCCTTCTTCGTCTTCGGGGAATGTAGCAATCAAAGTTACATGAACTTTCTCGCCTAATGACTCGTCAATGACGTGTCCCCAGATAACTTGAGCGTCGGGGTCTGCTGTAGCTTCGATTATCTGTGCAGCGTCTGACATTTCCTGAAGAGCTATTTCCGCGCCGGTCGTGACGTTTAATAAAATTCCCTTGGCCCTTGTGAAAGGCAGGCTCATTAACGGCGACTCTATTGCGTCCTGTGCGGCTTTCCTTGCACGGTCTTCGCCTTCGCCTGTGCCCATGCCCATAATAGCTGTGCCTGCTCCGGTCAAGATAGCTTTAATATCCGCAAAGTCAAGATTAATAAAGCCGGACTTAGTTATTAAATCCGTAACGCCCTGAACGGCTTGGCGCAAAACTTCATCGACTTTTTTATAAGCCTCAACGATTTTCATTTTAGCGCCGTTTTCCATTTGAAGGAGCTTGTCATTCTCTACGATTAAAAGCGCGTCAACTTTTTTCTTGAGCTGTTCGATTCCTTCTTCGGCCGTTCTCATTCGCCTAGCCATTTCAAAACCGAAGGGCTTTGTTACGACTCCAACGACCAAGACTCCCAAGTCGCGGGCGGTTTCAGCAATTACAGGAGCGGCTCCTGTGCCTGTGCCGCCGCCCATTCCGGCCGTAACGAAAAGCATATCAGCGCCCGTTATAAGCTCTTTGATTTTATCAATATTTTCCTTGGCCGCATTTGCTCCGACCGAAGGATCAGCGCCGGCTCCAAGTCCTCGCGTTAATTTCTCGCCTAAAAGAATTTTATTAGGAGCTTTGTTCATTTCAAGCGCTCTTGAGTCGGTGTTGGCTGCTATGAAGTCAACGCCTTGAACGTTTGATTCTATTATGTGATTCAAAGCGTTGCCGCCGCCTCCGCCGACTCCGAAGACAATGATTTTTTCATTCTGTCGAACACTAGGATTGCTAAGCTGGAATAACTCGTCTTCCATTATATTTTTCTCCTCCTATGTTAATATCCGTTAATAAATATTCAAAATTTTATTTTATTTATCACAGCAAGACAAGAGATTGCCAAGCTCTAAAATAATTTGGTAAATCTTTCCCAGAGGCTTTGCATTAATTCTTTAAGACTGTTGCCGCCGTAAGAGCGTCCGCTGGGGCCGTCGATTGGTTCGTCATCGCCTGTCCATTCCGGGCCTTCGGGTAGGGGTTCATCGGGGCCGTAAAGGGGTTGAGGTTCCGGGTAATCTGCCGGGTAATTTACGGGAGGGTTATCGGGGTTGTCGCGGGCCTCATGTTCGATACGCTTCTGTTCTTGACGGCGGCGCATATCTGAACGTTCAGAAAGCCCCGGCAAAATCTGATCGGACTCCATAAATAAATACGGATCTCTTTCTGTCATGACGGCAAATTTTAAAATCCCGGCTTCGCTCACGTAGCTTGCATTATTAAGCCCATAAGGCATTGCGTATATAGGCTCGATTACTTTTCTAACCGGCATTTGTAAAATCGACTGGAGCATTTCATCTATTCCTGGAGTTGCAGAGACTCCGCCGGAAAGAATTATTCCGCCCGGGAAATGTTGGGGAGTACATTCGGCCAATGCGTTATAAATGAATTCGCCGAAGAGTTCTTCAAAGCGTGTGAGAATAGCCTGTGCCGCAAGCTCATAATTAATGCCTTCACGCTTTAAAATATCCGGATCTGTTGTAAAAAATCTTTTCTTTAAATGCTCGGCTTCCCCCAATGGTATTTTAAGCATTAAAGCCAAGTCGCTGCGAATATGATCGCCGCCTATAGGAATGCTTATGATCTTGAAGGCCCGGCCTCCCCGGTAAAGAACTATGCCCGTAGTGCCGCCGCCTATACAGATTGAAATACAGCCCGCGCGCATTTCTTCTTCGTAGACAGCTCCAAGCGAAGCCGCTAAAGGTTTCAAGACAAGGCCGCGCACTGAAAGCCCTGCTGTCTGTACGCAGTTCACTACGTTTTGAGCATAAGTCATAGGAACGGCGACAGTCTGAAGCCATAAGTCCAACTGATTGCCGTTCATGTTCAAAGGCTCGTCTATCTGTCGGCTGTCAAGCTCGTAGCTTGTCGGTATCATGTGAAGAGAATACATGTTAGATCTTAAAGCAAGATCGTCACGCGCGCGATCTATTACGCGATTTAAATCACTCTTCTGAACTGCTTTTGAATCTCTTCCGCCTAACGTGACCATACCGTGAGTCGTTTCGCTTTGAACGTCCATAGCATTAAAAGCTACGATTACATTGCTTAAACGGCTTGCAGATATGCCCGTTATGCTTTGAGCTTCTTGAAATGCTTTTATTACAGATTGCCGGGCATCTTGAAGGCTTACGATGATACCTTTAGAAACACCCTTTGAATCAGCGTTGCCAAAGCCAATCACATGAACAGAGTCAGGGTAGCTTGAATTTTTTTCAGCTACAATCATCGTAGTTTTCGTTGTTCCCATACTAAGCCCCACAAGGAGGTTATCAGATTTTCCCGGCATTTCGCTTTAGTTCCTTCCTAAAAAAAGATATATAGTCTCAAAATTTAAAAAATCCCTCTAAATTTTTTCTCAATAAAAAAATTATAAACGAGATTATAAACCACGCAACACAATTTTTCCTTCGTATGTTGCGTCAATCGTATAGCGGCCTCCGTTGGCTGCGTTAGATAAAACTCCTTCTATAGTAGCGCCTAGATTTTGATTAGCATACTTTTCAGGCTGCAAATATAAATCAAAGCGCCTTTTATTATTATCTTCAAGTTTCAAGATAAATAAATACATTCCCGCACGGCTTTCCCAAGTAATTTCTTTTGCATATTCAAACCATTTGAAATCCGCGAATTCGTCAATGAAGCTTGACATTACATCCGTAGGGATAGGCGACTGAAAGACTCCTCCCTCGGGAACTTGGATATCTTCGTTCTCCAAAATTCCTCCGGCGGTTGGTATCCTCCAGATTAATTGCCCGGCGGCCTCGTCAACTTTATTATTAGGATCGTAAAGCCACATCCGCCCGTCCCGGGAAATGCACCATATTTTATCGCGCCATGCAACTTTCACCCACGCCCTTAACCATTCAATCTTAGTAGTAAATTTTCCGAAGCCCGTTGTCTGTGTGTCAACTATGACCGGCATATCACGCTCAAGAAATTCCTTGAGGCCCTTCGAGTCTTTAAAGAAATAAGGCCAGAAGGTTAAGCTTCTTTGCGGAAAGACTTCCCAGAGTCTTCGCTCAAGTACATGCGAGCTTGCTTCAACTTTATAATTTTTCAGGGCGAACCATGGCTTGTAATCATAAAGATAAAAAGCACCGCCTGCGATAATTGACAGAAAGAAAATTCTTGAGGCCCGCAAACGCCAACGCAAATTCAAGACTCCTTACGAAATATTTTTATCTCCGGCTCAAGTTTTATTCCTGTTCGCTCGTAGACTCTTTCAGCGCAAAGCTCAATTAATTTTAAAACATCGGCGCTCGCAGCATGACCGCGATTCAAAATAAAATTAGCGTGAACGTCACTGACAACCGCGTCACCTACACAAAGATTTTTACAGCCGCTGTCGTCCAATAATTTTCCGGCTGAAAAATTCCCCGGAGGATTCTTAAACGTACAGCCCGCGTTATGAAGTCCATGAGGCTGTGAGCCTCGGCGAAGCAAAAAATTTTCTAAAACGTCTTTGTCTTTGGGGGTTGCCTGCCTGAAAGTCATTCGAGCAGAAAGAATTATTTTTTTTCCTTCGGCAAGCGATGACCTTCTATAGCCGTAAGATATTTCGTCATGATTAAGCGTTCTGATTTCCCCGTCGGGCAAGAGGCAAATTACATAATCAACAAGCTCACAGACTCCATGATCTCCAGCTCCGGCGTTGCCAGACAAAGCTCCTCCGAGAGTCCCGGGGATACCGGCGGCAAATTCAAGACCGGCCAAGCCGCGCTCACGAATTTCTTTCAAGAGAGTCGACAGCTTGAAGCCCGCGTCAACGTCCGCTGTCAAATTCGTACGCCATTCAAGAGAATTTAAATTAAGCGTTGAAATAAAAATTCCCTTGACTAATCCGTCAGGGAAAAGAACATTGCTCCCGCCTCCCAAAATATACAACGGGTAATTTTCTTTGAGGGCCAAGGCGTATAAATTTTTTATGCTCTCAATCGAGTCAGGGGCCACAAAAAATTCAGCCTCTCCTCCAGTCCTCAAAGTACAAAGCGGAGCGAGCGGCCAATTTTCTTTTATATCAAGATTAGGAAGAGCTTGGATTAAATTTCTAAAAGCCATGATAAAAAAATTTTTCCCGAGTTCATGATTTAGGTTTACATTTTACACTATGAAATGACTCTCTAACGCTTCGCCTATCGTGTAAACGTCACCGGCTCCCATTGTCAAAAATAAATCGCCTGGCTTCAAAGCGGCTGAAATTTTTTCAAGGGCGTTATGAAAATCTACGGGCGTAATTTTTTTTGTGCAGGCGTTGAGAATTTCATTGGACGAGCTATGAGAAATTTCTTTTTCTCCTGCTGAAAAGACCGGGAGCAAAAAAATTTCATCGGCCATGCTCAAAGCCTCGGCGATTCTCGGAGCGAAGGCTGCTGTCCTTGTGAATCTGTGAGGCTGATAAAGTACAACGAGCCGGCGTTCTGGATAAATAGATCTTACGGCTTTGAGCGTTGCATTTATTTCCGAAGGGTGATGAGCGTAGTCGTCCATGACAAGAATATTATTTTGGGTTGTAAATTTTATTTGCATACGGCGTTCGGAGCCGTGGAATTTTTTTAGAATGCTTATGGACTTTTCAAAATTTATTCCGCAGAAATCCGCGGCGGCTATAGCGGCCAGAGAATTTAAAATATTATGTTCGCCCGACACGAATAACTCCAGCGTTCCGAGTTCGAGTCCGGCGTGAAAAATTTTGCAGCTTGCTCCGCCTCCGTGAGAAGTTTTTATGTCGCAAGCTCCCCAGTCAAAATTTTTTCCAAGCCCGTAAGTAATAACGGGCCCGCGAGTCTTGTCGCAGCGTTCGAGAACTTTTTGAGCTTCTGGATCGAAGCCGCATATTACAAGAGCGCCGCCGGCCTTTCGACCGTCAACGAATCTTGTGAAGGCGTTAATAAAATCTTCACGGGTTTTATAATGGTCAACGTGATCCCAATCAGCGTTAGTGATAATTGCCACAGACGGATGGAATAATTCAAACGTTCCGTCGCTTTCATCGAGTTCGGCTATGAAGTAATCGCTTTCACCGCTCACGGCGTTTGAACCAATATCGGGGACGTTAGCACCGACATAAACCGTAGGAGAGAGTCCGGCGCGTAAAAAAATCAGACCTGTCATTGAGGACGTTGTAGTTTTGCCGTGAGCTCCGGCTATGCCGATTCCTGTTGAGCAATTAAAAAGCGAGCTTAATGCTTCGGCGCGTGACATGAGCTTCACGCCTTTAGACTTTGCGAAGAGTACTTCGTCATTGTCGTGACTGATAGCGCTGCTTAAAATTAAAGCGTCGGGCTTAAATTTTTCTATATGATCTCGTGAGTGGCCGAGCTGAAAATTTATTCCGTGTAAATCGTAATGAGACTCTTTCAGGTCACAGCCCGTAACTTCAAAGCCGCGGGCTTTCAAGAGCAACGCCAGCGCACTCATTCCAGCACCTCCAAGCCCCATTAAATGAACGCGCTGTATTTTATTCATAAAAAATTCTGTTCTCCTCCTTAAAAAATTTTCTTCAAATTTATGTTATTATACAGTGAAAGAAAAAAATAACCTGTCAAACAAAATTCCCTTTCAAATTTTCAGCAGGAAAAAAATTTTTATCAGCTACTTTATCAGCTACAAGGGCCTAAGAATTTTTCAGTGCCTGTCAAAATTTTTTTGAGCTTGATTCAAAATTAAAAATCTCCAAGAGCGAGTCGCCGAGGCCGCAAATCGAGTCGGCCTTGGCAAAAATTTTAGGGCACGAAACCTCCGGGCCTCCTACTAACCTCAACCCCCTCCGGCCTCACTTCGTAGCCTTCGGCGTGCTTCGCAACATCATCTCCCCTTTTTTTAACGGCAACCCCCTCCGGCCTTCAGGTCACCTCCCCAATGGGAGGCTTTATGTAGCAGGAAGCTTAGCCTCCCTCGGGGAAGGGGAACCGCTTGCGGTGGTGGGGGTCTTTAAAGAGAGGGCCAAGCTTGCTGGCGAGGGGGTTCCTTACCACAACCCCCTCCGGCCCTTCAGGCCACCTCCCCAAGGGGAGGCAAGAGCGTAAAAGGAATAAAAGATGTCGAAAAAACCTCCCGGCCCTTCACTGTTATAATAGGCGCATATTTCAAAGGGAAGTGCCGATCTTGCAAAAAAATTTTCAAAACAAAAATTCGCAGTATTATAGAAATAATTATCCTCAACAGGTTAGAAAAAAAATTACTAAGCCTAAGCCTAAAAGAAAAAGCAAAAAATTTTTGTTCCTGTTTATTTTTCTCCTGTTTGTGACGCTGACAACAGCAGCGGCTTGTTACTCGTCTTACTATTTAAAATATCCTTCGGAATTATGGGAAAAATTTATTCCAATTCCAGAAGGCGAAAAAGTCAACGTGTCTATCTCAAACGGAATGACAGCCGCTCAAGCCGCAAGAGCTTTTGAAATTCAGGGAGCTTTGACTAAAGGATCCCCGGCCAAGCTTGCAAGATGGCTCGTAAAGTTCGGAATAGATAAAAAAATTCGCGCCGGTCATTACAGCGTTGTACCTTCGGACGCTTGGAACTTGGCAAGACAACTCCGGACAGCAAGGCCGGCCTTGCTCAAGCTTCAAATTCTTCACGGGCTTGATATCTTCGCTCTTACTGACTCAATCGAAGAACAAGACAGAGATGTAACTCGCCAAAAATTCGCCGACGCTTTAATGAATAACGATAACTATCCGCCCGAACTTTTAGAAATTTTAAAAAAACTTCCCGAAGACGAATATACACGCTACAATTTTTTAATGCCCGAAACTTATATGCTGATCGACCGGACAGCAGACGAAATAGTCAGCTCCGCCTCCGCCGCATGGTGGTCACACTGGAACGAATTTATAGAAGCTAATCACATTACAGCCAAAGACCTCGAAGAAGCTTCGATAATTTCTTCAATGATTGAACGTGAAGTCATGCACGACAACGAAGCAAGAACAATCTCCGGAGTCATTCATAACAGGCTCAAAAAAAATATGCTCCTTCAGATCGACGCTACTGTCGTTTACGCTTGGAGACTCAAAGGCAGGAAACTTACACGAGTCTTAAATAAATATCTTGAAATCGACTCGCCTTATAATACTTACAGAGTCTCGGGCTTACCTCCAAGACCGATCTGTATAGCGAGCGTTGAAGCGTGGGGCGCTGCGCTAGACCCGGAAGAACATAACTATTATTATTACGTTGCAAACAAGAGCGGTTATCATTACTTCTCAAAAACTTACAAAGAACATTTGAAAAATATCAGGACAGTTAAGAAAGGCAATTAGAAAGACAATGGCAAAGCACAGACATGACGACGATCAAAAAAATTTTGGCGAGATGACGTTATTTTTTTTAGTAGCGTTGTTTTTATTTTTGCTCCTTGCGTTGTTCGGTTTCTCTTTAACAGGAGAAACGGGGCGCGAATGGGGAGCGTGCCTGCGTAACACTTGGGGCGGCGCGGTTGTAGTGCCGTTATTATTTTTGATTTATCTTTGCGGGGCCAAGCTCCTGAAGTTCAGCGTGCCAAAAGTCCCACGGCAAGTCCTCGGGACAATTCAGTTATATATTTCTTTCGCCTTCTTGCTCGGACTTTTAAAAGAACTTGGCTGGGAGTCTGAAATGACTCTCTTAATGCCCGGAGCATTCGGCGGGGGGCTTGCTCATTTCTTTGTCTTGAACTTGGGAACAGTTATAACTCTTGTGCTTGTGATAGCGTCTTTTATTTTTTCGGCCTTTCTCTTCGGAGCAAGAATCTTGCGCGCTCCTCTTCCTGCTCTTTCTTTAAAAAATTTCAGAGCCCCGAAAAATTTTTTCTTGCGTCATAAAAAAATTCAAACGCTCACGCCTCGGCGCTCAAAAAAAATCGAAGCGCAGCCGGAGCAATTTAATTTCGATTTCAATCTGCCTCCCGTTGAAAGCTTCAGACCAAAAGAATTTTTTATGGACGAGATCCCCGAGCCTACGCTGAAAAATAATGACGAGCTAAGAGAGCCAACCCCTGCAACAGTAATAAATAATTTTCAATTTCAAGATCCTTCTATTAACAATATGCCCTCTCTTAAACAAGAAATTAAACTCGAAGAACCTTTGCCTCCGCAAGAGCCTGAGCGTGAGCTTGACCCTATCGAAAAGCTTGACAGCCTTATCGCTACGATTGACGCTGAAAAATTGGCGATAGCCGAAGCCGAAAAAAAATCTGCTGAAAGTTCAAGCCCCGTTCACGAAAAAAAATCTGATAAGCCCCGTCGGCCTGTTGTTCAAGATAACGCCTTTGAAGAAGAGTTCGGAGCCGCGACCTTCCCGCCGCCTTTGACTCTTTTCGGGCCGGCTTTCCAATCTGAAACGGGGCGCGAAGCTTTGAAAATTTCAGACAAGCAGGGCAAGACGATAATTTCTACTCTAAAAGATTTTGGGATCAATGCTTCGATTGCTGAGAAGCTCACGGGCTATTCAGTCATTCAATATTTAATTGACCTTGCCCCCGGAACAAAGGTCAGCAAGATAGCCGGACTGGCTGAAGACTTATCAATGTCCCTTGAGGCTATGTCAGTAAGAATTGAGGCGCCGATACCCGGGACTCGTTACGTAGGGATTGAAGTTCCCAATCCAGAAAGAAAAATTTTGCACTTGAGAAATATTCTTGAGTCCGAAATCTTTCAGAACAGTACGGCGCGTTTGCCTTTGCCTCTTGGAATTCAGACGGACGGGAAATTTTTTGTTCAGGGACTTGAGGAGATGCCTCACATGTTAATAGCCGGAGGACGGGGCGGCGGGAAAAATAATTTCCTTAATGTCTGTATCTTGAGCTTATGTTCAAAGCGTAAGCCGGAGGAGCTGCAATTAGTTTTGATTGACCCTAGGCACGTAGATTTTTCAATTTATGAGAACTTGCCTCACGTAATCTCTGCTCCTATTGCAAGCTATGACGACACGCTCCAGGCTCTTCAATGGGCTTATGACGAAGTAGAGAAACGAACGGAAAATTTTGCCCGGACTCACACGCGGACTCTAGCGGCTTATAACCGCAAGCTCCCGAAGAAGGACAGGCTTCCGGAGATTGTAATAATTATCAGCGAGCTTTCGGATTTAATGTACAATGCGGGCAATGAACTTGAAGATCAGATCGTAAGGCTTGCGCAGAAATCGGGCTTGACTGGAATTCATATGCTGCTTGCGTCGCAAAGACCTTCGCCCGATGTCGTTACGACTCTGATTCGTTCAAACATTCCGGCGCGGGCGGCGTTCTCTTTGTCCTCGGCGGCGGACTCGAAAAATATAATCGGGACTTCGGACGCGGAGAAGCTCACGGGCAAGGGCGATATGCTTTTCAAGAGTGCAACAGGCCAGCAGCTCTTCAGACTCCAAACGCCCTATATAGAAGAAGAAAAAATTTTGGACTTCGTGGAATATATGTCGCGCTTGAAGAAATAAAAGCTATAGCAAGCTGCCTTCTTGAACCCTCCCACACCGCAAAGCCTCCCCTTGGGGAGGTGGCCTGAAGGGCCGGAGGGGGTTGGAGTAAAGAATCCCCCCGCCGCAAGCGGCCCTCCCCCCTTAAAAGGGGGGCTTTAGGGTATTACTAACAAAGCAGCCTCCTATTGGGCTGGACAAAAAGGTGGCCCAAAGGGCCGGAGGGGGTTGTTATAGAAAATAAGAGCGCAAAAAAAATAACTCCTCCCTTTTTAAGAGGGAGGAGCTTTTTTTATTTCAGTCTGTTTTCTGTTCCGTGAATGAGCCTCACGATATTCGTCCTGTGCCGGAAGACACACAGCGCCGCCAGCACAGCCGCAAGCCCCGTGAAGATAACCGGCGCTCCCAGCGCAGCAAGGCATATCGGCATAGCAATCAAAGACAACATAGACGCAAGCGACACATAACGCGTAAGCCTCATTAATACATACCAAAGAGCAAAGCAAAGCAAAATCACCGCAAACGAATTGGGAGGCCAGATAAAAAATAAAGTTCCGTAAGTCGTCGCGACTCCTTTGCCGCCTCTGAACTTCAGCCAGACCGGGTAATTATGACCAATGACTACAGCAAGCGCAGACAAAGCCTTAATGACTTCCTGCGACTCCGGGTCTGCAATATGCACCGCCAATAAAAGCGCAAACGCTCCTTTAAAAGTATCGACCGCCGCAACTAGCCAAGCCCAATATTTTCCCATTGCCCGGCGGACGTTCGTCGCTCCGATTGCTCCGGAACCTATTGAACGTACGTCAAGATTATCGCGGTTGCCTTCCTCGTCACGATGGAATAATTTTGTTACAACATACCCCGTAGGGAACGAGCCAATTAAATACGAAACTATTCCCCACAAAATCATACTGCGCATTATTTTTTCTTTTCCTCCTGAAAAATTTTAATCTATGCCGCGTATTCTGTCTGATCCTTTTTTGAGGCGGCCCTTGAGTGAAAGATCTTCCTTGTCTTTGAGATCGTCCCATTTGAAATTTAAAACAAGTATGAACAATGCAGAGAAAGGATCCATTCGCCAAGGAGTATTTTTTTCAAACGTATCATGAATAGTTCGGAGCTGTCTTACGCCTTTGTTCTCTTGTTCCATGTCGGCCAGGAATTTTTTTACGTCTGAAATCGTATTTATCCCCGAAGCCTTGAAGATCTCACATAAAAATTTAAAGCTTTCACGCAAATAATCAGCGCTCGGAGCAAAAAACGGAAAGCCCGCTTCAAGCGCCGCAGAGTTCCAGCGTCCAAGCAAAGACGAGTCCTCACGAAATAATTTATAAAGTTCTTCGTCTGTGAAAAGTTTTTCGGCTTCAATCTGATCGTTGATAATATTATTAGAATGATTAGGTGAAGAGGGAGGAATTAATAACGCTTCGTCCTTGATTTCGTTACGGAGAGTCAAGAAACCCTGATCGGCTTTTTCCAGCAAGGCCGCAAGCAAAACTAATTCACGGGTCAATTTCTTTTCAGATAGAGTTCCGACGGTCTGATTTACCTTCGGGAAGATTGTCGCCCATGCTTCCTGTAACATCGTTCGGAGTTCGAGCCTGAAGCTGAGATTTTTATACTTCTCCCATTCTCTTAACTTTGAACGCGAGTCCGACAGCGAAAGGATATAAACGACAGCCGGGTAACCGAATCTGTACGGGTCTTCGAGTCCGGTGGACGGGACGGAACGTGAGGAGTCTATATCGAACTCAGCTTTAACAACTTCTTCTATTTTTAATACGTCCTCGGGAAATCTCAAGAGTACTCTCACCGTCACCAAGTCAACGCCGGGCAGGTCTTTTTCTTCAAGGCGGGAAAGTACGCGCAAAAGTTCGGCGGGTGCTTCGGCCCATCCGTCAATCGCGTAAAACTCCACGCCCTCAAGTTCAACGAGATCCTGAACTAGATTTCTTATTCTAGTTGCGTATTCTTCGTAAAGCTTGAGGCTCTCTACGTATCTTATTCCGATTTCGTCAATTCTGCGCTTGTCCATGGGAAAATTTTATCATACTCAGAAATTTCTAAAGGCATTGCGGGGGCTTGCCACTTATCTGTTATGCAAGGTATGCCGGATTGTCGGGCGAACTCGCTGACTTTTAAGTCATACGGGATTAAAGCGACGGGCTTTCTAAAAATTCTTGAAAGGACTCCGAAGTGTAAGCGCATTCCTACACAGCAACAAGCCGAAGACCATAGCGCCTCAGCTTCCGAAAAATTTTTGAGCATTAGAATTTTCGTAAGCCCTAAATCTTTTTGAAAGTCTTTTAAAATTTTTTCGTCTTCTTTTGAAAGAGCAGCGCCGATTTTTTCGCCTGGAAAATTTTTTACATGAGGCTCAAGAATTTTTATAACGCCTTCAAGATTTTTAAAGGGCCGCAGGTTGATAAGCATAACGGAAGATTCTTCCTTAGCCCTTTGCGCCCCTTTTTTTAAAATCAACCCCTCCGCCTCACTTCGTTCGGCACCTCCCCTTACACAGGGGAGGCAAGGTGTAACGGGAATAGCGAATGTCGAAGAACTCTCTTGTCCCCCCTGTCT
>JAFSSV010000143.1 GCA_017450825.1 Synergistaceae bacterium | reverse complement strand
TGTCGAAGGCGGAACAGTCCAAGAGAAAGCGAACGAGCTTTATAAATTCGTAATGGAAATCGCGGAAGGCCGGAAGACCCGCAACGAGATTAACGGCTTTCAAGGCATGGCGATATTCAAGACCGGAACAACGTTATAATAAAAAAAGCCTCCCCTTGGGGAGGTGGCCTGAAGAGCCGGAGGGGGTTGTAGTTAAAAATTAAATTTTTGAAAGTAACCCCCCTGTCAGCAAGCTGACATCCCCCCTTCTTTAAAAAATAACCCCCTCGCCACTTCGTGGCCCTCTCCCCATTCACAGGGGGCGCAAGGAATCCTTCTATTCCTGCTAAATCCCTTGCCTCCCCTCTGTAAGGGGAGGTGGCCGAACGAAGTGAGGTCGGAGGGGTTGAGTCTTAAAAAAATTTTTTTGTAAAGACCCCCACCACCGCAAGCGGTTCCCCTCCCCCGAGGGAGGCTATAATTGCGGAGGGGGTTGCTTTTCAACACAAGGGAGGGGTTATATCTAAAATTAATTTTTTTATTTACTTGCTTGCGAAATTAAAATATTTCTTTGCGTTTTCGTAGCTTATTCCGCGGACAATTTCCTTTAACGTGTCCATGTCGTCAGGATATAAGCCTTCTTCTACCCATTCGCCCAAAATCCTGCAAAGGATCCTTCTGAATAATTCATGACGCGGATAGCTCAAGAAGCTTCTGCTGTCCGTAAGCATTCCAACGAAGCCGGCCAAGTAACCAAGGCTCGCAAGAGTTTTCATTTGAGCTGTCATTCCGTCAAGGTGATCTTCAAACCACCATGCTGAACCGTGTTGAACTTTGCAGACGGCCTCGTCACTCTGGAAACAGCCGCATATAGTATCAATAGCGGCGTTATCATTTCCGTTAAGACTGTATAAAATTGTCTTAGGCAATTCCTTCGTGCGTTCAAGTTCACCTAAGAACTGTGCAGTCTGTACGGAAGGAGCACTGTTATCAACACAATCGAATCCCGTATCAGGGCCAAGCCTGTCGAACATAGGAGGATTGTTATCCCTTCGGCAGCCGTAGTGAAGCTGCATGACCCAGCCTCTTGAATGATACTGTTTAGCTACGAAAAGCATGAAAGCCATCTTGAATTTTGCTTTCTCTTCGTTGTTCGGAATTTTTCCGGCAAGGCGGTCTGCAAAGATTTTTTCGATCTCTTCGTCAGTCGCCGGAGCATACATTACATACTCAAGGGCGTGATCGCTCAATGAACAGTTATGCTTAGCAAAATAATCCATACGAATTGAAAGAGCTTCTTTCAGAGCCTTGAACGAATTAATATTAACGCTGGCAACTTCGCCGAGCTTTTTAATATATTCCGGCCAAGTGTCTTTTTCGATGTTCATAGCCTTATCGGGCCGCCAAGCAGGTAATACGGCAGTTGTGAAAGTTTTATCGGCGCTTAACTTCTCATGCCATTCAAGCGAGTCTACAGGGTCATCGGTCGTGCAGATTAATTCAACGTTGCTGCGCTTGATTAAATCTCTAACGGCGAAGTCGGGGCGGCGTAATTTTTCGTTGCAAAGCTCCCAGACTTTTTCGGCGGTTGACTCGTTTAGTATTCCGTCATAGTCAAAAAATCTCCGAAGCTCCAAGTGGCTCCAGTGATATAACGGATTGCCTACAGCTTTGCCGACAACCTTGGCCCAAGCCATGAACTTGTCATGATCGCTTGCGTCACCGGTGATAAATTTCTCCGGGACTCCGGCGCAGCGCATTAAACGCCACTTGTAGTGATCTCCTCCGAGCCAAACCTGCGTGATGTTATCATAGTGAAGGTTCTCCCAAATTTCTTTCGGGCTTATGTGGCAATGATAATCAATTATCGGGCAACCTTCAGCGACCTCGTGAAAAAGTTTCTTCGCTGTCTCTGTAGAGAGCAAGAAATCTTTGTCCATAAAAGCTTTCATTTTATATAACTGCTCCTTTCGTTTTTTAAGTATCTAATGGGTGAGCTAATTATCTCAAATAGCAGAAATTTAACAAGCAGAAAATTTTAGAGATTGTCTTTAATTTTCTTTATGACTTCGGCGTATTCCTTCTTCTAACTACACCCCCTCCGGTTCACTTCGTTCACCACCTCCCCAAGGGGAGGCTTTATGTAAAAAAATCTTAGCCTCCCTCGGGGGAGGGGAACCGCTTGCGGTGGTGGGGGTTGTTCTCCAACAAGGTCGCAACGGCGAGGGGGTATTCAACAAAACACAGCCCCTCCAAGCAGAAAATTTTAGAGATTGTCTTTAATTTTCTTTATGACTTCGGCGTATTCTTCCTGAGATAAAAAAGTCTTGTTCGGACTCATTGCAAAGACTCCGCCCCACTCGAAGCCGTCCTTGTACTTAGGCACTAGGTGCATATGCAAATGACATCCCGTGTCGCCGTATGCCCCGTAATTAACTTTGTCCGGTTTGAAGGCCGCGTGAATTGCTTTTGCTGCTCTTGCAACGTCGGCGAAAAAGGCGTTGCGTTCTTCTTTGCTAAGATTGACGAGTTCGCTTACGTGATCTTTATAAGCGACGACACATCGCCCCTTATGGCTTTGTTCTTTGAAAAGGATCAGTGAGCTTACGTTAAGATCGCAGATATAAATTCCGAACTTGTCGAGAAGTTCATCATTCTCACCGCGCATACAGTACGCGCAATTTTTGTCTTTCATGTTTATTTGCCTTTCCTGTTTAATAATTTTCTTTGGGATTTTTTGAATTATAACATTTTTAAGCCTGCTTTGACTTTTGACAGGGCGATTAATATAATTTTTCAAAATATATTTTTCTTTTCAGGAGGTACGAGAATATGAAAAAAGTTTTTTCGTTGTTCGTTGTCATGTGCATTTGTCTTTGCACGTTCACAGCTTTTGCGGCCGACGACTATTGGAACGATGACATCTACAGTTCCATAGAGAAAGTCGTAAAAGAGAACACGCCGACTTTTCCTGACGTTGATTTCCGTGTTACTGATTCAAAATATTCAGCGCTTGTCGTTGACATGGAAGAAGAATATTTTGAGTCCGACGGCAAGGAAGGACACATCAGAAAGACGCAGACCGTCAAAGACTACACGAAGGCTATTCAAACAGCTATCGACGACGCAAGCGCCGCAGGCGGCGGAAGAGTCATAGTCCCGGCCAAGCCCGGAGCTTCAAGAGCTAATCCTACTGTCTACTACACGGGCTCAATCGAAATCAAGAGCAATGTAAATCTTCACCTTGAAGAAGGAACGGAACTTCGCTTCGTCCGTAATATCTCCAACAAATATTATCCCGTTGTTCTCACGAGCTTTGAAGGCAATGACACTTACAACTACGCCTCGCCTATTCATGCCTTCCATGCTAAGAACATAGCCTTAACCGGAAAGGGAACACTTAACCCTCAAGCCGATCCCTATAACTGGCTTCCCTGGAAGCGCGGAGCTTTTGGCTTTGAGAATCAAGCTAAAGTCGTTGACGTTCTCGTTAAGGAATGGAGCGACAAAGCCTGCACAATCGAACGCAGACTTCTTAATGACGGCGTAACTCCTCTTCCTGATAAAATTCCTACTATGAAAATCAACTGGGACAACATCGAAGAAGTAACTTACGTTGACACTCCCAAGGACGTTAAGCCCCTTCGTTCGCTTTTGAGGCCCTGCACTGTTGAGCCTTACGCCTGCGAAAATATTTTGATCGAAGACATAAGAATTATTAATTCTCCTATGTGGGAAGTCCACCCGTTGAGATGCAGAAATATTTTAGTGAGGGGACTTGAGATTGACTCACACGGTCATAACAACGACGGCGTAAACCCCGAGTCGACTCATTACGTAATAATCGAGAACTGTTCGTTTAGCACAGGCGATGACTGCATAGCTATCAAGTCCGGCAAGAACAGGGACGGTTACAACCGCGGCAAAGTAGGCGGCGAGTCATGCGGCAATATAATAATAAGAAATTGCGTCTTTGCTGACGGGCACGGCGGAGTCACCTGCGGTTCGGAATGCACCGGAGGAATCAGCAACGTATTTGCTCATGACAATCACTTCGACAGCCAGAATCTTCAGCAGGTTCTCCGCTTCAAGACTAACTCATACAGGGGCGGCTTGATTGAGAACATTTACTTCAAAGACAACACTGTCGCGAAGTGTTCAAACGCTTTAATGTACGGCGAAACTCAGTATACTTTGGGCTCAGCTCAGGACAAAGAGGGAGATCTCGGGCCTTATACTCCTCAGCTTAAAGGCGTTTACATGTCGAACATTACAGCCGGCGCTCCCGACAGCCCTGTCAACGCTAAGGACGCTATCTTATGGAAAGCTTACGAGCGCGCTCCAATGACGAATATTAAAGTCAAGGACGTTACGGTCTACGGAGTAAAGAATGCAATAAGCTTATCGAACGTCAAGAACTTTGAACTTCATAACGTAAAGATCAGCCTTGTTGATAATCCTGCCGAACTTGTAACTTACAACACAGATCCGATTGAAATCTCTGACGTAAAACTTTCAGTCAAGGGCAAAGAGTGTGAACTCAAAGAAGGCGCAAAGCTTGAAATGCCCGCAGACTTTGACAAGAAGGACGCTGTAACCGTCACCGGCGTTATCACTACAGCCGATAAAAATTTTGTCGAAGGCAAAGCTTCGGTTAATGCTTTCCTTGACCGCGGGACTCTTGAACCCGGCAACAAAGCTCCGGTCATTACTCCTTACGCTGCTGAAGTCAAGAAGATTTCGGACGGGAAATATTCCTTCAGCGTAAGCGTTTCATTAGCCGATAAGCCCGACTATCAGTACGCTTATCGCCCTGATACTGAAGCCGAGAACATGAAGCCCGGCAATCATATTCTTTCGCTTGTAGCGACCGGCCAGCCTTACAACCAAAACACTTGGAACTATAACGTAATCTGCAAGTAAAGAAATCAATAAAAAATTTTTGCTCCCTGCCCCAAAGGCGGGGAGTTTTTTTAAAGCCATTCATGATTACGTATTTTTGACGACCCCGCTCTTAACTTTTTAGACACCTTAAACAAAAATTTAAGGTGTCTAAAATTTTGTGAGCACTATAGGTAAATTTGCCTATCCTCTACTCCGGCCGAATAGAGGATTTCTTTTTGTCCTGTTGTACTGTTATCACTATATTTTTCGCCTACGGGGTCAAGTTTCATAACCTTCAGCGCATTGTATATCGTTTGCTTAGAAACTGAACACTTGTTCATTATTTCCTCTGCGTTGACCGCGTCATACCTGTGCTTTTCAAGAAATTCCTGTACACGGAGGCGCGGCTCCTACGTTTTTTTAACCCCCTCTTGACTAAAAATAGTTCAATGATTAAAATTATGCCAATTTAATTGAAGG
>JAFSSV010000142.1 GCA_017450825.1 Synergistaceae bacterium | reverse complement strand
TCACAAGGGTCAGCTTGCTGACATGGGGGTTGCTTTTCACAAGGGTCAGCTTGCTGACATGGGGGTTGCTTTTCACAAGGGTCAGTCAACTTGCTGACAGAGGGGTTGCCCTCCCCAAGGGCCACGAAGTGGCGAGGGGGGTATTTCTCAACAAGAAGGCCTTATTGGCGAGGAAATTATTTTAAACTTGGCTTTAGAGTTCTAACTATAATATTCCAGCTCTGCCATTTCTTCTACTATTGATTTAAATGTCGGGGCGGCAAGCTCACCGCCGTAGATCCTTCCGGTTGAAGGCTCACCGATAACAATCAGCATTAAATACTTAGGATCGTCATAAGGCCAGAAGCCAATGAACGAAGCTACGTAACGGCTAAGAGAATACTTCCCCTTCTCCGGGACTTGAGCAGTTCCTGTCTTTCCGGCCAAGTCCGTTAAATCTGTCATTGCCCGGCGGCCTGTACCTTCGAGAACTACGCGGCGCATTGCGGATTTAATCCATTCGGCAGTTTCGGGCGTATAAACTTCGCGCATGACCTTCGGCTCGCCTTTATAGACAAGTTCACCGGCGGAGTTCACGGCCTCTTTAACTATATAAGGACTCATTAACTTTCCGCCGTTCACTACCGCGGCCATAGCGTTTATAAGCTGGAGGGGAGTCACGGCGAGTCCTTGGCCGATTGCAATGTTAGCCGGAGTGATTCCGCGCCAGTTATCCGGGTAAGGTAAGATACCTTGTGAAGCTCCGGGGAGTTCTATATCAGGCTCAACCCCGAAGCCAAGAGCGCGAAGGCTTTCATACGTGACATTTTTTTCAGCTCTTAGCCCTATCTGTGCCATTCCAACGTTAGAAGACTTGATTAATAAATCCGCAGTGTCTATGTTCCCCATGCCGACGTTAGAATTTGAAGACTCTCTGATATAACCGTCAGCGACTTTTAATCTTGCCGGGCAATAAAAAATTTCATCGGTCGTAGTCCAGCCTCGTTCAAGAGCAATGCCCATGTAAATTGGCTTGAAGGTCGAGCCGGGTTCGTAGGCACGGCTTATAACAATATTCTGAAGGACATCGGGCGAAGTAATGCTCCTTCTGTCTGAAGGGTCATAACTCGGCCAGCTTGCCATCGCTAAAATTTCTCCGGTAAAGGGATTCATACAGACGGCCGCGGCCCATTTAGCGCCGTCATCTATTGCTGCTTTGAATAAATGCTTTTCTACTACGTATTGAATTCTGCTGTCCAGCGTAAGAGTGACAGTAGGAGTAACGACTCTGTGTTCAGGTTCGCTGCTGAAGAGTGACGCGGGCTGACTTCCTGGCCTTCTTACTACGACTTTTTGACCGGGAGGACTATACAGCGTGTTGTCCCATTGAAGCTCTATGCCTGCTTGGCCTTTGTTCTCGTTGTCGCAGAAGCCGAGGACATGTGACATTAAGGCTTGATTGGCATATTTTCTGTAAGGCTCATCAACTTGAAAGAGGGCGCGGGTCTTTGTCGCTTTGATTGTGTCTTGAAAGCGTTTGGCCTCTTCTTCATCAAGCCGTCGATTAAGCCACATGAATTTATTATTAGTTCCTATAGCGGCCTGTATTCTTTGAACGAGGTCAAGCGACACAAGCTGCTCAAGAGTTTCAATATCTTGAGATTTTATCAGCGAAGGGTCTACAGCAAATGAAGGAATAGTATCAGAAATAACGAGCGCATTTCCCTTAGTGTCTTGAATTATTCCGCGGGTTGCCCGGACTGGAACGCGCCGCCAGTATTGATTTCTTGATTGTTGAACGACGAAGGGATTAGGGTAACAGTGTCGCGCTATTAAAGTTATTCCTATTATAAAAAAGAACAACACAAACAACGTCCAAGGGTTTCCTGCCCTCCTTACAGTTGCTTTGGGCATATCATGCTAAGTAAATTTTTATCTCTTCAAGAACCAAGCAAAGCCAGAGCCCCAGCCGCTGTCTTTTGTGTCGTTGTCTTTTGGTTTGCGGGCCATGGTGTCGCCGTAGACTTTTATAGTGACGGTGTCGGCCTTCAAGACTTTCTGCATTCCCAAATTTTCTTTGCAGTAGCTGTAAATTCTAATCGGTGCAACGAGGCCGGAAAGCTCTTGTCTTAGCTTTAACTCTTCCTCTGAATATTTCTGGATGGATTGATTAACTGTGTCAAGATAATACGCGAGGCGGGCGGCATTAAATCTTAATACCCCGAGTCCGGTCACGAGGCATATAATTATTATCACGCAAAGAAGAAATTTCATTGTAAATTTTATTTTCGCGGCCTTATTAAGATTTTCCTGCTCGTATTTATATTTATTACTTGAATGATTTTTACTGCTCATTTTTATTCTTCGCCTCCATATATCTTAGTGCTTAGGAATGATAACACAACTTGCGTAAATTGCCTAGTGTCCACTAAGACAAAATGCCCTTAGCTTTGCACTTCGGGCCTTATAATTTTTTTCGATTTCATTTTCTGAAGGTGTGAGGGGGTGTCGGGTTAAAATTTTTCCGAGGTTATTGGCTTGGCCGGAGCGGAAAAAATTTTTAACGAGTCTGTCTTCGAGTGAGTGATAGGACACGAAGATTAAGAGCGCTCCATTTTTTGAGCTGGAAATTTTTTTCAGGGCGGCCAATAAATTTTCAAGCTCTTTAGTTTCGTCATTAACAAAAATTCTAAGGGCCTGAAAGATTCTTCTAGCGGGGTGAGTTCCCATTTTGCGCTGGACGGGTTGAGGGAGGGTCGTGCGGATTAGATTCACGAGGTCGCTAGTATTTTCTAAGGGGCCTTTGAATTTTTTTATAGCTGCGGCGATCTGTCTTGAAAATTTTTCTTCGCCGTATTCCCAAAAAATTTTGGCGAGTTCTTTTTCGTTATAGGCTTTAAGGACTTCGGCGGCTGTAAGTGAGTCGGGGTCATTGGGATTCATTCGCATATCGAGGGGGCCGTCGTTTTGAAACGAGAAGCCGCGTTCAGGAGTCGTTAGCTGCATGTTAGAGACTCCTAAGTCAAAGACGTAAGCATTAAAAGAATTTATTTCGGGGACTTCGTTAATCGCGCTGAAATTTTTATGAAGGGCTTGGAAGCGTGAAAGCTCTTCAAAATTTTTCAAACGGTTGCGAGAAAAATTTATAGCTTGTTCGTCGCGATCGAGGCCAAGGACGAAGCAATCCGGAAATTTTTTCAGCATAGCTTCAGAGTAACCGCCTAAGCCTAGAGTCCCGTCAAGAATTTTTTTATGTTCATGACCTTCTAAAAAGTTCAGCACTTCATTTAACATAACTGGCTCGTGATTCATTTTATTATCCTCCTGAAAATTTTTTGGCCGTGAGCTGAAAGTATAGCAGTAAAATTTTAAACTAACGGCCAAGAACTTAACATAAAAAAATATTTGAGTTATAATACAATCACCATTCAAGAAAATCCCAAAAGAAAAAATTTTTATCAGCTACTTTATCAGCTACAAAAAACTAAAAAGACTTCAGACCCTTTCAACTTTTACACGTCCCCTAAAAAATTTAGAATCGTTAAAACTCTTCCCGAGTCCCCCGCGGCCTTGAGGCTCGAAAAAAATTTGAAGCACTCGAACTCTTCACCCTGTAATATTAACCACCTTGCCAGCAAGCTGGCCCTCTTGGAAAGCAACCCCCCTGTCAACAAGTTGACTGGCCCTTGTGAAAAGTAACCCCCCTGTCAACAAGTTGACATCCCCCCTTTCAGGGGGGACGAGAGCGTCCTTCGAGATCTTCTATTTTTTTAACACTCTTGCCTCCCCTGAAAGAGGAGGTGGTGAGCGAAGCGAACCGGAGGGGTTAATTTTTTGTAAGGGGAGGTGGCCGGTCGCGAAGCACGCCGAAGGCTACGAAGTGAGGTCGGAGGGGTTGTAGCCTTAAAAAAATTTTTTTTGAGATAACTTCCTCGCCACTTCGTGCCTTTTTCCCCCTTCACAGGGGGCGCAAGGATTTTTTCAAGACCTTATATTTCTTTTACAGCTTGCCTCTTCTAATATAATAGATAAAAATAAATTTTTATTCTTAATAACTTAAACAGGAGAATTATTTTTTATGCCAGAAGAAATTTTGCAGCAGGATTCTTTCAGCTCAGAAGATAACGAAGTCGTAAGACAACGCAAAGAAAAACTCTTGCGCCTCCGTTCCGAAGAAGGCTACGACCCTTTCATTAATGAAAAATGGAACAGAGAAATTACACTCAAAGAAATTCGCGAGCAGTTCGACTACTTACAGCCCGAACAAGAAGCTAAAGATAATTTAATAAAAACCGCAGGCCGCGTCATGACAATCAGAAGACAAGGCAAAGCTACCTTCGCCGACCTAGCAGACGAAGACTCACGAATGCAGCTCTACTTCCAGCTCAATTCAGTCGGAGAAAAAGAATACGACTTCCTTAAAAAATGGGTCGACTCAGGCGACTGGATAGGAATTGTCGGCTACCCTTGCAGAACTCGCCGCGGCGAATTAACTATTCTAGTTACTGAATATAAATTACTAAGCAAGGCAATCAGACCCTTACCCGAAAAATGGCACGGCCTCACCGATACCGAAATTCGTTACAGGCAGCGCTACATGGATCTGATCGCTAACCCCGAAATCCGTGAGATCTTCAGGAAGCGTTCAAAAATTATTTCGTCATTCAGAGAAACTCTTGAAGCTCATGGAACTCTCGAAGTCGAAACGCCTATACTCTCCGTCTTGGCCGGAGGCGCAGCAGCAAGACCCTTCAAAACTTTTCATAACGCCCTAAGCGTCGATATGTACATGAGAATAGCCGTTGAACTTTATCTCAAGCGCCTTGTCGTCGGCATGATGGGACGCGTCTATGAAATCGGACGGAACTTCCGCAACGAAGGAATAGACACAATGCACAATCCAGAATTTACTATGATGGAAGTATATTGGCCTTATTCAGATTACGTTGACATGATGAACTTGGCCGAGGAATTAATCCGCAACGCCGCAAAAGCTATCGGGACTCTCGAAATCGAATGGAACGGAATCAAGCTCGACCTCTCAAAGCCTTTCAACCGAATGACAATGCGCGAAGCCGTAAAAAAATTCGCCGGCGTTGACTTCGACTCAATCAAATCTGACGAAGAAGCCAGAGAAATCGCAAAGGCTAAAGGACTCGGAGCCGAACTCAAAGGCAATGAAAGCAAATTCGCAATTTTAAATTTAATGTTCGAGGCCTTCGGTGAAGAAAATTTAATCGAGCCTACCTTCTTAATCGGACACCCAACAGAAATTTCCCCGCTGTCTAAACGCGATCCCGAAGACCCCGATTACACACACCGCTTTGAGCTTTTCATGTTCGGCAAGGAAGTCGCTAACGCCTTCAGCGAATTAAATGACCCGCTTGATCAGCGCGAACGCTTTGAAGACCAAGCCCGCAAAAAAGAAGCTGGAGATGACGAAGCTCACGTCTTCGACGAAGATTTCATTAACGCTATCGAAGCCGGCCTCCCTCCTACTGGAGGAATGGGAATAGGAATGGATCGAGTAGTAATGTTCTTGACCGGCGCTCGTTCGATCAGGGACGTTATACTCTTCCCGACAATGAAGCCCAAAGCATGAGCAATAATTTTTTTGAAGCCCGTATGAATGAGTTGTACGGGCTTATTCAACACCACGCCGATTTATATTACGATAAAGACTCCCCGGAAATTTCAGATTTTGAATACGACAATCTAGTCAAAGAATTAAAAGAACTCGAAACCCTTCATCCCAATTCAGCACGAAAAGATTTCTTGACTCACAAAGTCGGCGGCAGGCCAAGCGAATTATTTGCTCCCGTTGTACATGAGACTCCTATGCTATCGCTTGATAACGTATTTAATAATGAAGAGCTTGTAAATTTTTTTGAAAGACTAAAAAGCCTCCCCTCTTTAAGAGGAGGTGCTGAACAAAGCGAGGCGGAGGGGTTTTTCCCTTCCGGTTTTACCTGTGAAATGAAAATTGACGGCTTGGCCGTGTCGTTGATTTATCAGGACGGAATTTTTGTAAGAGGCGCGACACGCGGCAACGGTCAAACAGGTGAAGACGTTACGGCGAATTTATTATTGATTGACTCCGTCCCTAAGAGACTCAAAAATCCTCCGGCCGGAAGAGTCGAAGTACGGGGCGAAGTCTTAATGACTCTTTCACGCTTCGAAGCAATTAATAAAATCCGATTCGACCGCGGCGAAACTCCCTTCGCCAATCCCCGCAACGCCGCCGCCGGTACTCTAAGACAGAGCGAAAAAAATAATCACGTAATTTCAGAGCGGGGGCTTGATATTTTTTTATATTATCTCGTTGACGCTGAAAAGCAAAATATTTTTAAACAAAGCGACGCGCTCGAATGGTTGGACGCTCACGGCCTGCCCGTTCAAAAAGCTTGGGCGCGCTGTGAAGACCTTGAGGCCGTGAAAAATTTTATAGCTCAATGGCAGGAAAAACGCTTTGATTTAAATTACGTTACGGATGGAGTAGTTATTAAGTTCGACGACATATATAAATGGAAGGAAATCGGCGAAACGAGTCACGCTCCGCGTTGGGCCGTAGCGTTCAAGTATCCCCCCGAAGAGGCCAAGACAAAAATTCTTGATATAAAAATTTCCGTAGGCCGTACAGGAGTCTTAACTCCGGTTGCTTGGCTTGACCCCGTGAGGCTTGGAGGGACTCAAGTTCAGCGCGCAAGCCTCCATAATGCCGAAATGATTTCACAGAAAGACATAAGGATCGGCGACCTCGTTAAAATTCGCAAAGCCGCAGAAATAATCCCCGAAGTTATTGAAGTCGATAAGACCGCCCGGACTGGCAACGAAAAAATTTTTGAAATGCCGACTCACTGTCCTGCTTGCGGTTCTGAAATTGTAAAGCTTCCTGATGAAGCCGCTCACCGTTGCCCGAACAGAGCCTCTTGCCCCGCGCAATTAAAAGAAAGCCTGAAATATTTTGCTTCACGCGACGGAATGAACATCAACGGACTCGGCAACACCTTGGCCGCAAGCTTGCTAAACTCAGGCAAAGTTAAAAGCCTCGGCGATCTTTATGATATTAAAAAGGAAGAAGACCTTATCGGACTCGATTGGACAAGTTATCAAGACCGCAAGACAGGCGAAACAAAAATCCGCAAGGTTGGAAAAGTTTTAGCCCGGGCTATTCTTTCGGAGATCGAAGCGTCAAAGGGCCGCCCGTTCGTAAATTTATTAACTGCTCTTGGAATTCGTGAGGTCGGCAAAGGGGCCGCGGGCTTATTGGTTGAAGAATTTAAAAATATTGACGCGTTAATCAACGCAACCGAAGAAGAATTATCTTCAGTCGAAGGTATCGGGCCGGTGATTGCCGAGTCGGTCTATGAGTTTTTCCGGAACGAAGAAAATTTAAAGCTCATAGAAAAATTCCGGGCGCTCGGCTTTAATTTAAAGACTGAAGACAATTTTATAAAAGAAAATAAATTTGACGGGAAGATTTTTGTTTTTACGGGGACTCTTTCTTCAATGACCCGAAGCGAAGCCGGGGAGAAAGTCAAAGCCCTAGGCGGTAAAGTTTCAAACTCAATAAGCTCAAAGACAAATTATTTAGTCGCGGGTGACAAGACCGGCTCAAAGTTATCGAAGGCCGAGAAGCTAGGCATAAAAATTTTAAGTGAGCAGGAATTTTTAGAGGCTATTGAGTGAACGCCTCTAGGGAAGGCGGAGGGGTTGTAGTTTAAAAAATTTTTTTAGAATAACCCCCTCGCCAGCAAGCTTGGTCCCTTGGGAAAGCACCTCCCCCCCTGTCAGCAAGCTGACATTCCCCCTTACACAGGGGGGACGAGAGAGTTCTTCGAAATCTTCTATTTTTTTAACACTCTTGCCTCCCCTGAAAGGGGAGGTGGCCGAACGAAGTGAGGTCGGAGGGGTTGTAGCCTTAAAAAAATTTTTTAAGATAACCCCCCTGTCAGCAAGCTGACATCCCCCCTTACACAGGGGGGACGAGAGAGTTCTTCGAGATCTTCTATTTTTTTAACACTCTTGCCTCCCCTGAAAGGGGAGGTGGCCGAACGAAGTGAGGTCGGAGGGGTTGTAGCCTTAAAAAAATTTTTTAAGATAACTCCCTCGCCAGCAAGCTGGCCCTCTCCCCCTTAACAGGGGGCGCAAAAAGGGCTTAAAGCTATAAAAAAATTTTTTTAAAATCTAACAGGAGGAATTTTTTAATGGACGCAATTTTTACGCGTGTAAGCGTTCGACAGTTTGAAGACAGGCCCGTAGAGAATGGACTCGTTGTGAAAATTTTACGGGCGGCAATGGCTGCACCAAGCGCAATGAATCAACAGCCTTGGGAGTTCTACGTTACGACCGATAAGAAAATTATCGCTGAACTTTCAAAGGCGACACCTTACGCGACTCCGGCGGCTAATGCTCCGGTTGTTATAGTGCCGTGCTACAGGACGAACGATTTAAGAGCGCCCGTTATGGTCGATATAGATATGGCAATCGCGACAGAAAATATTTTGCTTGAAGCCGAAGCCCTTGGCCTCGGGGCCGTTATGTTAGGGATAGCTCCGCTGGACGACCGAATGAAAGAAGTAGAAAAAATTTTGAACCTCCCCGAAAATTTCAGAGCCTTCGCGATTGTTCCCGTAGGCTATCCCAAAAATAAACACCCTCAAGAAGATCGTTATGAGCCTTCAAAAATCCACGTTGTTTAAATTCGCGGAACTTCTAGCCGATTGCAAGCGCGCAAGGTTGACGGGGACTCGGGGAGCCAAAGAGATTTTTAATTTGCAGGTTATGGACTGCGAGCCTTCGTTAGAATTTTTGCCTAAGGAAGGCAAGGTCATTGACGTTGGGAGCGGCGGAGGACTCCCCGGCGTGGTGTGGGCGGTGTATCGTCCTGACTTGGAAATTTTTTTGATCGACAGCATTAATAAAAAATGCGAAGCCCTTAAAGAAATTATTGACGAGCTGAAAATTTCTAACGTGAAAATTTTTTGTTCACGTTCCGAAGATTTTGCCGGCCTCCACCGTGAAGAGTTCGACTTGGCCGGAGCTAGGGCCTTGGCAAGTGCCGGAGTCGTTGCTGAATTTTTAGCGCCTCTTGTGAGAGTCGGCGGAAAGGTCTTGACGTTCAAAGGCGAGAAAGTTCACGAGGAGATTTCAGAAGTTAATAACAACTGGAAGAAGCTCGGACTCTCTAAGCCGACTTTAAAATTTTACGGCGGCGAGTCGAAGTGCTTAGTAACTTGGCAAAAAATTTCCCAATGCCCTAAAGAATTTCCAAGGCGGGTCGGACTCGCAGGCACGAAAAAATTTTGGGAGTGAAAAAATTTTTATGAAGTTAAAAGATTTTAAGAACATGAAAGAAATTTTTTTGTTCGGGAAAGTTTTATCGGCCGGAATAGTTATAGCGGGCTATGCGTTTTTGGGCGTGTGGTGTTCTAACTGGCTGACCGAACACGGCGCGCCGCTGTTAATTTCATTGCTTGCTATTCCGTTAGTAACAGGCTTCGGAATGTGGCAAGGCTGGCTCTTCTTAACTAAGACTAATAATAAAAAATAATTTGATAACCCCCACCACCGCAAGCGGTTCCCCTCCCCCGAGGGAGGCTCAGATTCCTTTACACAAAGCCTCCCCTTGGGGAGGTGGTGAACGAAGTGAACCGGAGGGGGTTGTGTTAAGGAATCCCCCCGCCGCAAGCGGCCCTCCCTCCTTAAAAGGGGGGCTTTAGGGTATTACTAACAAAGCTGGGCCTTGGGCCGGAAGGGATTATTTTTTAAAATTTCCTTGAGCAGATCTCGCGGAGCTTGCACTCTTCACAGTGAGGGCTGCGGGCTTGGCAAATTTTTCGCCCGTGAGCAATAAAGTTCACGTGTCCTCCTAAATATCTTTTTGGGGGCACTAGGACTTCGAGCATTCTTGATATTTCTTCGGGCATAAAATTTTTCGGAGCTATTCCCAGTCTTCTTGTGACTCTTGCGACGTGAGTATCAACCGGGAAGGCCGGCATCTTCATATCGAAGAGCATAACACATGCCGCGGTCTTGGCCCCGACTCCGGGCAACGCTCGTAAATAAGACCGAACTTCGTCCGGATCCCGCCCGGCGAGTCCTTTAAGCGAATATTCTCCGAAGTCGTCATGAAGAATTTTAAGAATGTTAATCATTCTTCGGGCCTTTGTCTGAGCGAGTCCGGCCGTTCGTATAACTTCCATGATTTTTCCTTCGCCCGCTTTAACTACTTCGGGCCAAGTCGGGTAAAGATCTTTTAATTTCTTGAAGGCCACGTCACGGTTTTTATCGTTGGTATTTTGAGAAAGCAGCGTGAGCATGAGGCCGTCGATAGCGTCCTCGTGTCCCAGCTCCGGGGGGTTGGCTTCGTTGTGATATTCAGCCTCAAGAATATCGAGCGCTGAGATAATTTTATTCGTTAGGACTTCCACTGTTATCTCTGTCATTTTTTTTGCTCTTTCCTTTTTTATTTTTGCCGGGATCGCGGCCGAATTTTTTTTCAAGTCTAAGTCCATCAGAAAGCATTTTCTTGAGCCTTGCTCTTACTCTTCCGTGTACAGAACCTTCGGTGAACGAGCCGTCCTTGTGAGCCTTGCCCGCGGGAACGCCTGTCAAGATCTCAATGCCCTCGTCAACATCTCCGACGGCCCAGATAGAAAATTTCCCGTCCTTTACAGCTTGAATTACTTCGGAGTTCAGCATTAAGTGTCTTATATTTGTCTTAGGGATCATTACTCCCTGATCGCCCGTAAGGCCGGAGAGCTTGCAATATTCAAAGAAGCCCTCGATTTTTTCGTTTACTCCTCCGATAGGCTGGACAGTTCCGAACTGATCGACCGATCCCGTTACAGCTATGCCTTGCTTGAGCGGCAAGCCCGACAAAGCCGAAAGGATACAATAGAGTTCAGTTGAAGAGGCGCTGTCGCCTTCAATGCCGGAATAATTTTGTTCAAAAGTTATATGAGCGCTTAGACTTAGCGGCATGTCCTGAGCATATTTGCGGCCGAGATAGCTCGAAAGAATCAAGAGGCCCTTATTATGAATCGGCCCGGTCATTTTGACTTCGCGCTCAATGTTGACGACTCCTTCCTGTCCCATGAAAACGTTAGCAGTAATTCTTGACGGGTGACCGAAGCGGTAATCGTTAAGATCAATCACGCTAAGCCCGTTAATTTGTCCTACGGCCTGTCCGGTTGTGTCAATATGAATTATGCCGTCCTTGAAGGCGCGGGATAATTTTTCTTGATATAGTCCTGATCTAAAATTTTTATGTTCGATTGCCTTGATAACATTCTCACGAGTGACGACTTGTCCCTTCTTGGCCGCAACTTCGGCCCAAGCGTTAGACTCTGTTAAGAGTTCTCGAAGCTTGCCGACTTCGACCGACAATAAATTTTGATCTTCGGCTTCACGGCTTGACCATTCAATAATTTCAGAAAGGGCGGACGCGTCGAAGGGCTTTAAATTTTCGTTCTTAATGAACTCGGCAATGTAACGCGCCATTTTTCTTTCGTTGTTGGCGTTGCGTGTCATATCGACATCGAAGCTGGCTTTGACTTTAAAAATTTTTTTGAACTCCGGGTCGTAATACTGGAGCAGCTCATAGAGATAAGGCGAGCCGGTCATAATAATTTTAAGATTCATTTTTACCGGCGAAGGTCTTAACGAGGCGACGGGCAGAGCGCCGTATTGTTCGCCAAGATTTTCTATAGCGGCTTCGTTCTTTCTCATGAGTCTTTTAATAGCTTCCCATGACATAAAGTTCATTAAAACTTTTTCAGCGTCAAGGACTAAGAATCCTCCGTTAGCTTTATGAAAAGCTCCGGCCAAAATTTTTTTGAAGTTCGTATAGAGATAGCCCTGATGACTTTCATATTCGACCCGGCCTGAAAGATTATAGTAAGTCGGATTAGTTTCCCATATAACCGGAGCGCCTTTGGTTGGGTCGTTGCTGACAAATAAATTTGCCTGATAGCGTGTGAAATCAACATCGGCGTTCTCATCTCTTGCGGCTGTGACGAATGCCCCGAAGTTTTCGATAATGTCGTCCGTCATTTTTCCGAACCAGTTTAATAAAGCTTCGTTGCCTTTATAAGCTTCCTGCAAGTCATTCATGAAAGGCGTGATAGCGGAGCGACAGATCTCGGCTTCGAGCTTATGTAATTTTTCTTTGAGTTCTTTTTCCATGTCGCGGATCTCGCGCATACCCAAGAGAGTTCTTTGGGAAATTTTGTCGCTCTTGTCCAGATAGAATTTTTGTTTTTTAGCGTCGAGCTTTTCAAATTCTTCCGGGTTGATTTCACGTGTAATAATTTTTCCGTCGCTGTCTTTGTCTTTTATCAGCGGAATATTTATGAAGCCCTGCGGAGTTCTTTTGAGCGAAAATTTTTCTTTAGCAGCTTTTGCTTTGAGCTTGTCCATAATTTCCCCGGCCTTCTCCTGAAATTCTTTAACGTGGGCGGCCTTAGCGTCTTCGTATTGAGCTTGCTCGAAAGCTTTGCTTATAGCGTTCTTGAGATCTTTTAATAATTCTTCGAGGTCGTCTGATAATTTTTTCCCCTGTCCGGCTTTGACTGAAACGGCCATAGGTTCTTCGGGCTTGTCGAAGTTATAAAGATAAAGCCAATCGTCAGGGGCTGGAAGTTTTTCGGCACGGGCTTTTAATTTTGCGAGCGCGTAACTTGTTCTTCCGCTGTCTGGAATCCCTGTGATAAAAATATTATAGCCGCGGCCATTGACGGCCAAGCCGAAGTCAATAGCTTCGACTGCGCGCTGCTGTCCTATAAGCGGCTCTGGCTCACGGCTTTTTGACAGCGTAATATCTTCGGTTGTATTAATCTTCCAGCTTTCTACTGGTTTAATTTTCCGGAGCTTGTCCGGAGTAAGCTTATAAAAATTTTTTGCAGTCAATATATTTTTTTCTCCAATCTTGTTATATTAAGCACACTTAAAAAACTATATAACCCACACCACCGCAAGTTGACATCCTAGAGATAACCCCCTCACCAGCAAGCTGGCCCTCTCCCCCTTAACAGGGGGCGCAAGAGAGTTTTTCGACATCTTCTATTTTTTCGACACCTTGCCTCCCCTGAAAGGGGAGGTGCCGAATGAAATGAGGCGGAGGGGTTGTGTTTTAAAAAAGGAGGTGCCCCAAAGGGTCGGAGGGGTTGTAGTTAAAAAAATTTTTTTTATAAATA
>JAFSSV010000141.1 GCA_017450825.1 Synergistaceae bacterium | reverse complement strand
CCCTCCGCCTCACTTCGTAGCCTTCGGCGTGCTACGCGACCGGCCACCTCCCCTTTAAAAAATTAACCCCTCCGGTTCGCTTCGCTCACCACCTCCCCTTCTTTTGAATTCAACCCCTCCGGCCACCCGTTGGTCGGCCACCTCCCCTTTCAGGGGAGGCAAGGGACGTAAAGGAAATAGAGTATTTTGAAAAAATCCTTGCGCCCCAGCCGTCCCTGTAAGGGAAGGGGGACCGCTTGCGGTGGAAGGGTTCTGGCAAGTGGCTTATCTTTTAATCAGCTTACGGCGGGGTGTTATTTTCAAATAAGATTTTTTCACTCATGATTTTTGGGAAGCAAAATATTTTTCGGGTCTGTTATCCAATCGCGAATACTTCCACGATAATTTTTTAAACGCGAAGGCGAAAAATTAAAACGCCTTATTAAAGCGTCCGCAAATCTTCCGGCAAGCGCTCCGGTGTTGCAATAAATTATTATCGTGCTGCGCTTGGTTATTCCGGCCTTGGCAAGAGCAGCCGAAGCCGCCGCTACGTTTAAATCAGCCGCAGGAAAGCTTATCGCCCCGGGAATATGACCGCCGGGAACATCAGGAAAAGGAGCCCTTCCAAAATAAACGTCCTCATCCCGAACATCAACAAGAATATAACCGGGCTTGTCTTTGAATTGCATAACGTAATTCATGTCAACGTCTTCAACATGAGGCTCAAAACGCGAATACACAAACGTCGCTATAAACACCAAAATAAATACTATAGGCCCGATAAGGTCAAGGGGATATTTTTTTATGTCCATGAGAAATGAAATTCCTTTTTAATTTTTATTATATCAATCAAATAAAGAGCTCACTATTCTTTTCTTTTTCTTTCGTGCATTTGTTTATATTCGCTGAGATTAAAAATTAAAGCGTTATGCTCTGCTGAAAATTCTCCGGGAATTCTTACGCCCCTTGGCCCTAAATCTATATTGCCAACCATGAGCAGATAATTTAATAAAGTCTTATCGTTCCAACGAATAAAGGCCGCCCTCGGTGAATTTTTTTTCTTTACAAAAACTCTTGACTTTAAATCTTTTTCACAAGGCGACACGGCCATTCTTGCATTTGTCTTGTCAAACCATACGTGAACATATTCAGGATAGTCCAGACAATCAACACAGGTTTTTGAAAAAGTTAGACCGTAATTCGTAATCGAAATAAAAATTTTACCCGGGCTGATTTCTTTCCCGTATAATTCAAAGCCTTCAATAAATTCCATTTTTAAATCCCTCCCCTTTATTATTATGGCTAGTTTAGCATAAGCACATACGCTAAAATATATTTATTATGAACGGAATAATGATACAGGGAACATCAAGCAACGCTGGAAAAAGTTTTATAGTTACAGGGCTTTGCAGATTATTCTCAAGGCGGGGAGTCAAAGTCTGTCCTTTTAAATCTCAAAATATGTCTAATAATTCTTATATTACTCATGACGGACTTGAAATGAGTTTAGCTCAAGCTGTTCAGGCAAGAGCAGCAGGCATTGAACCGGAAGTTTTCATGAATCCGATTTTGTTAAAGCCAAAACGCGAAAATTCTTCAGAAATAATTTTGAACGGGAAAAAATTTCACAGACCCGCCGAAAAAAATTTCTATTACGAAAATTTTACAGAGCATGAAGGAATTTCAGCCGTAAAAGATTGCCTTAAATATATCGAAAAAAATTTTGACATGATAATAATCGAAGGTGCAGGAAGTCCAGCAGAAATTAATTTAAATGCTCATGAAATCGTGAACATGAGAATAGCCCGTGAAGCAGACGTGCCTGTTATTTTAGTTGCAGACGTTGACAGGGGAGGTTCATTAGCTTCGGTCGTGGGAACTCTTGAACTTCTTGGCCGCGACAGAGAACGAGTCAAAGGCATAATCTTTAATAAATTCAGAGGCGATATAAATCTATTTCAACCGGCCGTAGACTGGACAGAAAATTATACGGGCGTAAAAGTCTTGGGAGTCTTGCCTATGATAAAAAATATTTTAATCCCGGCTGAAGACTCCTTGAGCGATAATTTTATCGAAGACCTTAAACAAAATTCGCCCGGAGAAAATTTTTCCGGGCAAAGAGCTTATGACACTATAGCAGATCTCTTAGATTCGTTTTTTTAAGGCAAGCGGCTTTACTTCCCCGTGCAAACACCACGCTTCGGCTTCAGTTATCTTTACATTTATAAATTGCCCTAATAATTTTTTATTTCCTTCAAAAATTACAACTTTATCCGAAGGAGTTCGGCCCTGTAATAAATTTTCGCCCTTGGGCGCTGGCCCGTCCACTAGAATTTCAAACTCTTGGCCAATTAATTTTTTATTTATTTCCAGCGTGATTGAATCTTGCAGCTCGTTGAGCTTCGTTAATCTTTCAAGCCTTAATTCAACCGGCAAAGCTCCGGGCATTACAGCCGCCGGAGTTCCTTCACGTTCAGAATATGCCGCGCTGTGAACTAAATCAAATTTTATTTCGCTCAATGCCTTCAAAGAATCTTGATAATCTTCTTCAGTTTCGCCGGGAAATCCTACAATTAAATCCGTAGTGAGTCCAAGCCCTGGAATTTTTTGACGTGCAAGATTTATTTTTTCGTGATATTCGCTCATTGTATATTTTCGATTCATGAGCTTCAAAATTCTGTCGCTCCCGGACTGAACAGGAAGATTTAACGAAGGACATACGGTCTTTTCAGTTGACATTACGTTTATAATCTCTTCGGTAAAATCCTGCGGCAATGACGTTACAAATCTAACGCGCTTAATTCCTTCCATGCGTGAAACTTCTCTTAAAAGCCATGCAAAATTAAGGCCAATATCTTTTCCGTAGCTGTTGACGTTTTGACCTAAGAGCGTAATTTCTTTCACGCCGTCATTAATAAGCATTTCTATTTCAGAAAAAATTTCTTCGGGCTTGCGCGACACAAAACGCCCGCGAACATACGGGACAATACAATACGTACAAAAATTATCGCAGCCGTGAGCAATAGTTACATAAGCCTTGAATTTATTTTCGCGCATTATAGTTATATTATCCGAGTCAAAATTCAAGCTGTGAAATTCTCTTGGGTCGGTGTCAAGTAAATTTATTCTTGTCTTTGGGCGTGAAGCAACCTGTTCGATAGCGTCCGGCAAGAGGCCAATATGTCTTGGCCCGGCTACAAGTCTTACATAAGGAAATCTATTCAAAGCCTTTTCGCCTAGCCTTTGAGCTATACAGCCTGTAAGAGCTACGACAGGTCTTTGATTTTTTTTCCATGAAGACTCGTACAGGCCCAATTCACTCCAGACTTTTTGTTCAGCCTTGGCCCTGACGCTACAACCGGTTATCATGATTAAATCAGCTTCGTTCTCTTCGACTTCTTTCCAGCCCCTGGAACATAAAACCGTCCTCACTCTGTCAGCGTCATAGACGTTCATTTGACAGCCGTAGACTTTGACATGAAATTTTTTTTCAGTCATTTTTATTTATTTTCTTTACCCCCTCCGGCCTTTGGCCACCTTTTTGTCCGGCCCAAGGGGAGGCTTTATTTACTCACCGAAAAACCTTGCAAAAATCTCGTCAACGTATCTAAGATAAAAATCATTCTCAAATAATTCTTTGAGTCTGTCGGGGTCAACGTCCTTTAATCTTTCGTCAGATAATAATAAATCCAAGAAGCTAACGCCGCTTGAGGCGGTCTTCATTGCGTTCTCCTGAACGATTGCGTAAGCGTCCTCACGGGATAATTTCAGTTCGTCAAGCAGGAAAGTCAATACACGCTGGCTATAAACAAGGCCGTTTGTCTGAGCGATATTTTCTTTGACACGAATTTCATCGACCGTAAGACCCTTTAAAATTTTTGTCATGCTCCTGAGCATAAACGCGGCCAAGTTAAAAGCGTCCGGCCATATTACGCGTTCTGTTGAAGAATGGCTTATATCTCTTTCATGCCAAAGGGCGATATTTTCCATTCCGGTTAAAGCATAACCCCTAAGAAGGCGCGACATTCCGCAAATACGTTCGCATTTAATCGGGTTGCGTTTGTGAGGCATAGCGCTGGAACCCTTTTGACCAACTCCGAAAGGCTCAAAGGCTTCACGAACTTCAGTACGCTGGAGATTTCTGATTTCAAGCGCCATTCTTTCAAGAGTACTTCCCATTATTGCAAGGGCGTTCAAGACTCCGGCGTGGCGGTCGCGCTGTAAAATCTGATTGGAAACTTTTGCGGGTTCGAGGCCAAGGAGTTCACAGACTCTTGCTTCAAGCTGTGGTGAACTCATTGCGTAAGTTCCGACAGCTCCGGAGATTTTTCCGGCGGAAACGTCTTTGCGGGCATATTCGAGTCGGCCTTTGTCGCGTAATAATTGCGCATGCCAGTTTAAGAATTTCAGGCCCATTGACATTGGCTCGGCGTGAATTCCGTGAGTTCGTCCGATTGAAGGGAGATATTTATATTTTTTTGCAAGCTCTTCGACAACGTAATCAAGTTCATCAAGCGCTCTGATAATAATATCCAGAGAGTCGCGTAGCATTATTGAGCTTGCTGTGTCGAGAATATCGCTGCTTGTCATTCCGAGATGTAAATATCTTCCGTTAGTGCCGATATTTTCGGCTACGGTGCTTACGAAGGCTACGACGTCATGTTGAGTTTTCTTTTCTATTTCCTGTACTCTTTCAACGGTGAAGTGAGCGTTATTGATTATATCTTCGAGTGCATTATCGGGGATTCGTCCGGCTTCGTTCCATGCTTTGCAGACTGCCAATTCGACATCAAGCATAGTCTTCAGTCTATTATAATCGTCCCAAAGTTTTGAAATATCGTGTTCAGAATATCGTGTAATCATAAAAAATCTCCATAAAAATTTTTTTAATTGGCATTTTAGCGCCTGGAGATTTTCGCGTCAATAAAAAAATTAAATCGCCCTCGGATTTAAAGCCCCCACCAATTTTTACAGAAGCTACGGAATTTGAATACAAGAAATTTATTTTGGTAAAGGCATCAAAATTTTTTTCACCTTTTACTTTTAACCTCAACCCCTCCGGCCTCCCTTTGGTCGGCCACCTCCCCTTTCAGGGGCGGCAAGGTGTAAAAGAAATATAGTATGTCGAAGAACTCTCTCGTCCCCCCTGAAAGGGGGGATGTCAACTTGTTGACAGGGGGGTTACTGTCCAAGAGGGCCACGAAGTGGCGAGGTGGTTATTTCCAAGTGCTTTTACTATAAAAGTTGGTGGCGATTTCCATCCGATATCAATTATGAGATGGTATCGCAAAATGGAAAAGTAATCTTCAGGATTAAAGACCCCGAGGAAGATTGGACAAAGCCGCGGCTTCGTGTACAGGAATTTCTTGAAAAACACAGGCAAGACGCCTTCACCGTAGAGGAGTTAATGAACAAATGTTCAGTTTCTAAGCCTACAGTTTATTATGCTTTGAAGGCTATGGGATTGAAATCCGTAGGCGAAAAAGCTAGTTCTGACAGGCAACATGGGCCAGCAGAAAAGCTCTATACGGCCGGAATGGAGGATAGGCAAATATACTTAGACCGGTCATAAAATTTTTTACTATATGTAAACTTTTGTTTTCAATTAGTAAAAAAAGTTAAGAGCGGTATCGTCAAAAATACTTAGTCTAAGCGGCCCCGTTAGCCCGTACAACTCGGGGCCCCTTTAGGGGCTAAAACCCTAAAAAAAGTCCATTCTTCAAATCTTAGCGTGAGCGTGATAACGGCGTATGACAAGGCACTAACCGCTATAGCCCCTATGTTCCAGATAATACGCGTCCATATGCAAGCGTCCGGAACATAGGGAATTATCCACTTATATAACATAGCCGTAGCGTCAAGTACAGCAAGCGCTATGAGATAATTCCAAAATATTTTGGAAACAAAAATGTTTAGAGGCTTGGCAATCTTCTTCCTAACGTAATATAGCCCAAGAAAGGCCGATAAAGTAAAAGCTATCGAGGGCGCAAGCGCAAGTCCGTTATATCTCAACGGGTAAATAAAAATCAACGATAAAATAACCGTAGAGATAACACTGAATGCCGTAACTTTAAATGCCTCACGCGGCATTGATAAGGCATATAATGCCCTCATAATTACTGTAGAACATGCCATGCCCGGCAGGCCAAGCATACTCAATGCTAAACATGATGAAGTAGCGTCCCATGCCCAAGAATTAAATTCGCCCCTCACAAAAATTAAATGCACAAAGGGACGCGAAATCTCCATAAGCCCCACCGAAGCAGGCAAAACTATAAAGAGCGCAAATCTTAAAGCCTGTCTTAAAGTCAAAATAAATTCTTCGTTGTCTTTTGCCCGTGAAAGTTGCGGCAAGACAGCTTGCGAAATAGCAATCACGAATAATCCCAAGGGAAGCTGTAAAATTCTGTTAGAGTAATTCAAAACAGAAATACTCCCTTCTTCTAAAAACGAGCCAAGAAGGCGGCTTATAACCGGGTTGACCTGATTTAATGACAGCCCCGCAGCATAAGGCAAAAATAATCTCATGATTTTTCTTAAATCCGGGTCGCTCAAGTCCGGCCTGATTGGATATAAGACAGCCTTTAATTTAAAACTCCAAATCCATTGCGTCAAAAAATGCGCCGCTCCTCCGCATAAAACTGAAAGCGCAAGCCCGTAAACTCCATAATAAGCCGTAAAAAACGGAGCAGTAATTATGAAAATTAAATTGCTGAATGCCGGCGAAAGAGCCGGAATAAAAAATGAACCTAAACTGTTAAGCTCACCCATTGTCAAAGCTTCAACAGAGATAAAAATCAAAAACGGAAACATAAGGCGCGTCAATCCAACGGCTAATTCATGCGCGGCCAAGTCAAAGCCCGGCGACATTATTTTTACAAGTGAAGGAGCAAAAAATATTCCAAGCCCTGTAACTATAAACGCAACAATTAATAACACCGTCATTGACATACGCGCAAGAGTGAGCGCACGCTGTTTGCTTTTAGTAAGGGCCTTTGAGAAAATCGGAACAAACGCCGCCGATAAAGCTCCTTCGGCTAAAAGCTGGCGGGCTAAATTTGAAAGAGTGTAGGCAACGTTGAAAGCGTCCATGCTCTTAGTAGCTCCGAAAAAAGCCGCGATTAAAACTTCACGCGCAAGACCAAGGACTCTGCTTATAAGAGTCCCGGCCATCATCATAAAGGCATGACGAATCATTTTTTTATATTGCCTCGGCCATCATTAACGCAAAAACTTTTGCATTATTAACAAGAAATTTTATTTCAATAAACTCGTCGGGCTGGTGCATAGAGTCTTCAGAAACTTGACTCCAGACGACCGCGGGAATATTTTTTTGCCTGAAAAATGCCGCCAGCGTTCCTCCTCCAACACCGCCAAGAAACGGCTCAAGCTTCAAAACTTCACGGATATTTTTTATTAATAGCCTTGTAACTTCGCTGTCCGGACTTGTAGGAGCAGGAGCAGGCGATTTTTCGACTTGAAGTTCAATTTTTGAGCCCCAGCCGTCTAGGGATGTTTCAATTTCTTTGCAGATTTTTTCAACTAAATCTTGAACTTCATCAAGAGAAATCTCCGGCAATACTCTACAGTCAAAGCTGAAATTCTCTTCTCCCGGAACTGTATTAACATTAGGAACGTTAGCAAATCTTCGAGTAGGTTCAAAAGTTGAGAAAGGAGGTTCGAAAATTTTATTCTCTTCGATAAAAGCTTTGTGAAGTGCCTCATCAACTTCATAAGCCAGCATGTTAGCAACGCGGCAGGCGTTAAGGCCCCTGTTAGGATAAGCGGCGTGAACTTGCTTGCCCGTAACTTTAAAATGCAGTCTTAAAACTGATTTCTCAGCAATCTCAATAAAATCGCCTTTCTCGTTTCCCCAATCCGGAACTAAAACAAGGTCATCAGGTCTGAATAAATCGCGTTCAATTAATTTTTCAAGGCCGTAATGACTTCCTGTTTCTTCGTCAGCAACGAACGCAAGCAGGACAGTATATTCGCTTTCAAGCCCGGCATTTAATAAAGCTTTTAACGCGAACAACGAAGGCACAAGCCCAGCGCCGTTGTCGCAGACTCCCCGTCCGTATAATTTTGAGCCTTGTACAAAGGGCTTTAAATTGCCTCCGGGGACAACGTCAACATGCGACAAAATACAAAGCCTTTGAGATTTTTTTCCGGGATATTCAAGAAATAACGAAGGTCTTTTTCCCGAAGGTGCTTTATCGTCGTCAACATATTCATATTTTATTTTGGCTTTGTCGGCTAGGCCAAGCTCATGAATAATTTTTTCAAGCTCTTGAATTTTTTTGTCTTCTCCCTCGCCTCCGTTATGCGGCGATACAGCAGGAATCGAACAAAGCCGAATAAGAGTATTTACAATTTGATTTTCAAGTTTTTCAACTTCAGTTAATATTTTTTCGTGCAATTTTTATCTCCTAACCTGTAACTTTAATCGCGTTTAAAAATTCCGCGTTAGTCTGCGTCTGTTTTAGCTTATCAAGAATTAAGCTCAAAGCTCCGGCCTCGTCGACTCCGGCTATGCGTTTTCTTAAAACCCACATGCGCTTTAATTCTTCGTCTGGAATTAATAATTCTTCGCGTCTTGTTCCGGATTTTGTAATATCAATAGCCGGGAAGATTCTTTGTTCAGCGAGTTTTCTTGATAAATGCAGCTCCATATTTCCCGTGCCCTTGAATTCTTCGTAAATAACATCATCCATTCTGCTTCCGGTGTCGGTAAGAGCAGTGCCGATTATAGTTAAACTTCCGCCCTCTTCAAAATTTCTTGCGGCTCCGAAAAATCTTTTAGGGAAATACAGGCCCGAAGGGTCAAGGCCGCCTGATAGAGTTCTTCCTGAAGGCGGGACTGTCAAGTTAGAAGCTCTTGCGAGTCTTGTAATAGAGTCCAGCAAAATTACGACATCGCGTTTTGCCTCGACAAGGCGCTTTGCTTTTTCAAGTGCAAGATTAGCAACTCTAATATGTTCGTCGGCCGGGCGGTCGAAAGTTGAGGCTATGACTTCACCGTCAATAGAGCGTGAAATATCCGTAACTTCTTCGGGGCGTTCGTCGATTAACAGGGCCATGATAATAATATCCGGCTTGCTTGCGGCGATAGCTTGAGCGATTCTTTTAAGCAGAGTAGTTTTTCCGGCCTTCGGCGGTGAAACTAACAGCGCTCTTTGTCCGAGTCCTATAGGTGCGAATAAATCGACGAGTCGTGTTGCTAAATCTTTAGGGTCATATTCAAGACTTAATTTCTTGTCTGGAAAGATTGGTGTGAGCTGTGCAAAAACGGGTCTTCTTCGTGAATGTTCGGGGTCAGAGAAATTTACGGTTTCTACTCTTAAAAGAGCCTCGTAATGTTCCTGATCTCTTGGAGGACGAATCAGCCCCCAAATTACATCGCCGTTTCTCAAGCCGAAGCGCCGTATCTGAGACGAAGATAAATAAACGTCGTTGTCAGTCGGAAGCATTCCTTTTGGACGCAGGAAGCCGAAGTTCTCCGGTAAAATTTCAAGAGTTCCGCCGCCGAATCTGTAATTCATTTTTTCGGCTTGTAGTCTTAAAATCTCAAAAATTAAATCGTCTTTGCGCATTGAAACCGGAGCGCTAAGGCCGTATTCTTTAGCTTGCCGCCGTAAATCTGCGATATTTCTTTTTGAAAGCATAGAATAAGTAAATTCCGGTTTGGGGTGCTGAATGTTCTCACGGAATTTATTTTTGCCCGCAGCTGATTGAGCGTTATTGTCTTCGTCTTCTTGAATATCCTGTTCGCCTTCGTCGTCTAAATCTTCGTCATTAAAGTCATCGTCTTCTATTAAGTCTGCTCCGGTATATTCTAAATCGTCATCGTCTTCGTTAATGAATTCGATATCTTGTTGAGGAACAAGCTCGTCGGGTGTGATTTCAGTATCTGATTTTTTTTTGCGGTTAGTTAATTTGCGCGTGAACTCCTGTTCGAGTTCGTTTTCTTGTGATAATTTTTTTCTTGGCATTAAATCTTCCTTAGTGTAAAAATTTTTGTAATAATCCCCCAAGCCTCCCCTTCTTTTGAATTCAACCCCTTCGACCTCACTTCGTTCAGCCACCTCCCCTTTCAGGGGAGGCAAGGTGTAAAAGAAATAGAGCGTGTCGAAGGCCTCTCTCGTCCCCCCTGAACGGGGGGAAACCGGCAAAGCCGGAGGGGGGTTGCTTTAAAAAAAACAGCTTGCTGACAGGGGGGTTGCTTTCTAAAAGGGCCAGCTTGCTGGCGAGGGGGTTATTATTATATGCAAAAACTTAATTCATTTTATTAATCAGGCTCAACATCTCCGGGCTTAAAGATTTATGTTCGCTCCAAGCTCTTTCAAGCGGACTAAGAGTGAGCTTGTGATTAATATTTCCGACCATCATTCCTGATTTTCCAATCATTAGGCTTTCTGTAGCGAATGCGCCCATTCTCGTAGCAAGAACGACATCAAAAGACGTAGGATGACCTCCGCGCTGGATATATCCCAAAACAGTAACGCGGGCATCATAGCCGCCGCTGTCCTGCAACTGCTCACGCATTTGAGCGGCCGTCATGACTCCTTCGGCCAAAATTATAAGCGTGTGGCTTCTATGTTCAGCGTAAGAAGTTTTGAGCCTCTTGGTTAAATCGCCAATGCTAAGCGGCAATTCCGGAACTATAACATATTCAGCTCCCGTAGCTACAGCAACTTCGAGCGCTAAAAATCCTGCGTTGCGTCCCATGACTTCGACGACGAATAATCTTTCATGACTTGAAGCAGTGTCGCGTAATTTCATAATTGCCTCAAGAGCAGTATTAACCGCAGTGTCAAAGCCTATAGTTTCATCTGTTCCGGTTATATCGTTGTCGATAGTGCCTGGAATTCCCATTGTAGGGAAGCCGAGGTCGTGAAGGGCTTTAGCTCCATGGAAAGAACCATCGCCGCCAATGACAACAAGACCGTCAATTCCGGCCTCTTTCATTTTTTCAAGAGCTTCCTGACGGCCTTCGGGAGTCTTGAAACGCTCTGAACGGGCTGTCCTTAAAATCGTTCCGCCGTGATGAATAATTCCTCCAACGGCGGCGCGGTCAAGCGTAATAAAATCTCCTTCAATGAGACCTTCATAACCTCTTCTAACACCGATGCACTCTTTATCATTGAACATACAGGTTCGGGCGACAGCGCGAATAGCGGCGTTCATACCGGGCGAGTCGCCACCGCTTGTAAGTACAGCGATACGGTCCATCTTAATCATAATAATAACTACTTCCTTTCTGAATATTTACCTGAAAATTTATTTTAAAATTTTGGGGAGGGCGTTTACTTGGATTGTAGCTCGTCTATTCTGGAATTTACATCGCTGTATTCTTTGTCCAGAGCTTCGAGCTGCTTCAGTAAAGCCTCACGGTCTGTCTTGAGCTTGTCTGAACGCTTTAATAATCTATCAGCTTCGAGTCTGTCGGCGGCTTTGCCCTCGTTGATTTTGCCTCTGTCCTTTGTGAGGTCCCATACCCATATAAGGTCCCGGCCTTGAGCTGAAAGCGCATGGCTTATTGAATTGCTGAAAATCAGTCTAAGTTCTTTAGCGCCTTCTAAAATTTCTTTGCCTGTCTTAGGGTCATAACGCGGGAAGAATACCATTCCGTCGCGCTGGCCGATTATTTTAAAATTGAATCGTTTGTCATAGTCAATCGGGCTGTATTTCTTGCCTTTGACCATTAAAGTTACATACCTATCAAACGGGCTTGCATACATTGGAACTCCTGTAACTTCCATATAAATATGAAAAGGGATTGCTTCGCCTAGATTAAGATTTTTCAGGAGGGTATATTTGAAATTTTCCATTTCGTCTTTTGTCCAGAGATTTTTTTCTGCTTCGGCAGCGACTAGGGCTTCGACAAATTCGTTTGAGTAATAAGTAGCGCGAAGGGCAAGATTTTGTTCAGTCCCGCCGGAGTCTTGAAAACTGTTTTGATGACTCCAAGCCTCTAACACTTTGTTTCGATCAGCGGCGCAGGCGACACTGAAAAAACACAGCAGAAATAAAACTGCAAACGCTGAAATTTTTTTACTGCTCATTTCAGAATTTCATTTCCTTTCAAGAAAAAATTTTTTTGAACGTATTTATTTTAGACGGGCGTTAAGAATAAAACTGAATCAGAAATTTTTGGTTATTATACAACACAAAGCCTCCCCTTGGGGAGGTGGCCGAAGGCCGGAGGGGGTTGTTAAAAAAGGGGAGTTACCTGAACGAAATGAACCGGAGGGGGTTGTATTCTTTCTTCCCTAAACTTTCCTGCCCTCATGTATAATACATCAAAAATTTTTTTTAGGAGCGTGCTTATTTTCTGATGGACACGATTATGTATTACAACAGAATAATAAACAGATTTGTATGGGGAGCACCCGTTTTAATTTTGCTTGTAGGAACGGGGATTTATTTGACTGTTTTATTAGGCTTTCCGCAGTTCAGATATTTCTTTAAGGCTCTATCCGAAGTCTTCAGCTTCAAAAAAAGCTCCAGCGATAATAAATTAATTTCTCCATTTGCGGCAATGTCTACGGCACTAGCCTCGACAATAGGAGTAGGTAACATCGCCGGAGTTGCTACGGCCCTTCACCTTGGAGGCCCCGGGGCGTTGGTCTGGATGTTGATTTCGTCTTTATTCGGAATGTGTACGAAGTTCGCTGAAGTTATCTTAGCAGTCCATTATAGACAAAAGGACGCTAACGGCGATTGGCGCGGAGGCACAATGTACATTCTTGAGAAAGGAATGAGCGACGTACTTGGCACGAGCGGAGCAATAATCGGAAAAATTCTTGCAATACTCTTCGCGGTCTTTACCCTTGCAATGGGAGTTGGGGGCGCAGTTGCTACGGTGTCAAACTCAGCGGCTGAAGCAATGTTTATGGGCTGGGGAGTGAGTCATGTTCATACTGGAATAATTATGGCTGTTATTGTTGCTATTGTAATAATCGGCGGCTTGAAGAATCTTTCAAGAGTTACTGCTTACGTAGTTCCGTTCATGGCAATTTTCTATATAGCCAGCGCGCTTTATGTTCTTGTTATGAACTATTCTGAAATTCCCGGAGCAGTTTCAAACGCCCTTCACTTTGCCTTTAATAACCCTATGGAAACATTGCCGGGAGCATTAGCAGGCTGGGGAGTCAAAGAAGCTGTACAAAGAGGTATTGCCCGTGGTGTCTTCTCTAACGAAGCCGGTATGGGTTCGGCCCCTATGGTTCACGCTACGGCGAACGTTGAGCATCCGGTACAGCAGGGCTTCTATGGAATTTTTGAAGTCTTCATGGATACGATTGTTATCTGCACAATGACGGCTCTTGTTATCTTATCGACCGGAACTCTTACAAGTGCTCCGGGACTCACAGGTGCTCAGCTTACACTTGCGGCCTTTGAAAGTACTATTGGGCCTTCCGGGAAATATGTTTTATCACTATCGTTGTTACTATTTGCCTTTACTTCTGTTATAGGCTGGTATTGGTATGCTGAAACGGCTGCAACTTATTTGCTTGGTGTATGGTGCAAGCCCGTTATGAAAGTTATCTGGAGCATAATGATTTTCATTGGCTCGGCCAGCGGACAGCTCATTGGGGCAAAAGGGAATCAGTTCTTGAATAATATATGGGATATTGCAGACACTATGAACGGCTTAATGGCATTGCCGAACTTGATTGGGCTGTTAATTCTTTCCGGAACAATCAGACGAATCGTCAAAGACTACGACAATAAATTTAAATATACTCGTGTATAATATACAGAAAATTTTTTGAATTTTTCATTTCATTAATAAGGAGCGTGTGAAGTTTATGACAGGCATAATGGACACGATTATGTATTATAACGGAATAGTAAACAGCTTCGTATGGGGAGCGCCCGTTTTAATCTTACTCGTGGGAACAGGTGTTTATCTTACTCTTTTGTTAGGGCTTCCGCAGTTTAAATATTTCTTTGCTGCGATGTCCGAAGTCTTCAGCTTCAGAAAAAAATCTGACGAGGACAAATCAATTTCTTCGTTTGCGGCAATGGCTACGGCTATGGCTGCTACAGTCGGAACGGGTAACGTTGCCGGAGTTGCTACGGCCCTTCACCTTGGAGGCCCGGGCGCGTTAGTCTGGATGTTAATCTCGGCTGTATTTGGAATGTGTACGAAGTTCTCCGAAGTTACGTTAGCAGTCCACTATAGACAAAAGGACGCTCACGGCGATTGGCGCGGAGGCACAATGTACATTCTTGAGAAAGGCACGAGCGATGCAATCGGCAAAGGCGGAGCATTTATCGGCAAAATTTTGGCTATACTCTTTGCGATTTTTGCGTTCCTTGCGTCGTTCGGAATTGGAGCAGCTACGCAGGCGAACTCAGCGGCCGAAGCAATGTCTATGGGTTGGGGAGTCAATCACCTTTACAGCGGAATCGTTATGGCTATTCTCGTTGCTCTTGTTATAATCGGCGGCTTGAACAGTCTTTCAAAAGTTACTACTTATGTAGTTCCGTTCATGGCGATTTTCTATATTATCGGTTCAGTTTACGTTCTTATTATGAACTCTTCAGCAATCCCCGGAGCAGTTTCAAACGCTGTACATCTTGCTTTTAATGACCCTATGGAGACATTGCCGGGAGCATTGGCAGGCTGGGGAGTTAAAGAAGCTGTACAAAGAGGTATTGCTCGTGGTGTCTTCTCTAACGAAGCCGGTATGGGTTCTGCTCCTATGGTACACGCTACGGCGAACGTTGAGCACCCGGTACAGCAGGGCTTCTACGGAATTTTTGAAGTCTTTATGGACACGATAGTTATCTGCACAATGACGGCTCTTGTTATCTTATCGACCGGAACTCTTACAAGCGCTCCGGGACTTACAGGCGCACAGCTTACCCTCAGGGCCTTTGAAAGTGCTCTTGGTGTTCCCGGAAAATATATTTTGTCTATAGGCTTATTGCTCTTTGCTTTCACTACTATTCTTGGCTGGTATTGGTACGCTGAAACGGCTGTAACTTATTTGTTCGGCGTATGGTGCAAGCCGGTTATGAAAGTTCTCTGGATTGTAATGATTTTAATCGGTGCGGCCGGTGGACAGTTTATGGGAGCAGAAGGCAATCAGTTCTTGAATAATATCTGGGATATTTCAGACACGCTGAATGGTTTAATGGCGTTGCCGAACTTGATAGGGCTATTAATTCTTTCAGTTACGCTGAAGCGCCTCGTAAACGATTACGAAGATAAATTCGGTGTACCGGATGACAAAGCTTTGTCGCCTGCTCAAAGAGTTCTTGTATCAAAAGTCCAGTTAATTATTCTTGGAATTATAAGCATAGCCTTCGGCGTTGTTGCGTTCTTTGGGTATAAGCCTTTGTTTGCGGGGTTAGCTATTGTCTTGGGGCTTTATACGGCTTACAGACGACAGACACTCTTAGGCTTCTTAGCGGTAATAATCGGAATTGCAGCCGCAGCAGTTTAATTAAAATTAAAATAAAAAAAGCGCCCTCCTTCAACGGGAGGGCAATTTTTTTTGGGGGAATATCTCCCCTTTTTTGAACTATAACCCCTCCGCCTTCGTTTCACTCAGGCACCTCCCCTTCTTTTGAATTCAACCCCTCCGCCTCACTTCGTTCGGCACCTCCCCTTTCAGGGGAGGCAAGGTGTAAAGGGAATAGAGTATGTCGAAGGCCTCTCTTGCGCCCCCTGTGAAGGGGGAGAGGGCCACGAAGTGGCGAGGGGGTTATCTCTAAAAATTTTTTTAAGCAACCCCTCCGCCTCGCTTCGCTCACCACCTCCCCATTCAGGGGAGGCAAGGTGTAGAAAAACAGAAGATGTCGAAGAACTCTCTCGTCCCCCCTGAAAGGGGGGATGTCAACTTGTTGACAGGGGGGTTACTGTCCAAGAGGGCCAAGCTTGCTGGCAAGGGGGTTATAGTTTTTTAATTGTGCTTACTATAAAAAGCCCTCCTTCAACGGGAGGGCAATTTTTTTTGATTTACTTTTCTATTTTAATAATCACGAAAAAGACATTGGGATCAAACGTCGTCCGAACGGCGAAGAACTCTGCGAT
>JAFSSV010000140.1 GCA_017450825.1 Synergistaceae bacterium | reverse complement strand
CCTGTCAACAAGTTGACATCCCCCCTTTCAGGGGGGACGAGAGAGTCCTTCGAGATCTTCTATTTTTTTAACACTCTTGCCGCCCCTGAAAGGGGAGGTGGCCGACTGAAAGGAGGTCGGAGGGGTTGTTTTAAAGGAAAAGGGGAGGTGCCTGAACGAAGTGAAGGCGGAGGGGGTTGTTTTTAAAAAAAGGGAGGTGGCCAAAGGCCGAAGCGTGGCTCTTAAAAATTATAAAAATTTCATGTATAATTATTGTCATTCATTTTAGGCTTGCTTTTAGTTGACGGGATTGGCTAGATGTCAAACGATTTAAGGCTAAGAGCTTGAGAGTGGTAAAAAATAATTTCAGAAACGGAGAGATTTTTATCTATGGTTAGCAAAAAAATAGCGTGCTCGGTTTTTATGAGCATAATATTTTTTGTTACGGCTTTTTCTTCGGAGGCGGCACAAAAAATTTTGACCGACTGTAATATTTATCAGCTTGGTACTGATGAATTTATTTTGAAATTAAACGGAAAAAATTTTGCTCCCGCTGCGTTCTCTCCCGAATTCAAAGACAACTCAATGACCATAGAAATAAAAGACACGTCAATAAAAAATTCAAAAGAAATAATTTCAAGAGCACAGAATTTTTTAGAGCTGTCGCCTTCAGTTAAAGATTTTCAGCTTGAAGAACTTCCCGATAAAATTCTTATCACTATCGAAACAAATTCTCCAATGGAAATAAAATCCCTTTCACGTTCCCTGAACGGCTATACTTTAAGAGTAAAGCTCAAAGAAAATCCAACGGCCGAAAATTTTTCGGTAAGACTCCAGCCGCCTAGGCTTAAAAAAAAATTGCCGTCAAACTTTTTGCCTTTTGAAATTCCCGGAGAAATTACAGCAGAGTTCAGAGAAATTCCTTTGCCTGACGCGTTAAGACTCTTAATGAGCGAGTCAAATAAAAATCTTATCATTGATAACTCTTTCCCTAAAAACATTCAAATCACACTCAGCCTAAAAAATGCAAAACCCAAAGAAATTATTAACGAGTTAATGAACGAATACGATTTTGCATGTTATACAACCGGAAATAATACCGTAGTGTTTGGAACTCACAGCAATCTTTACAAGCTTTCAGGCCAGGACGAAATAAAATCCTTCAAAATTTCTTACGCTAATCTTGAATCAGTTAAGACGGTCTTAAAAAATTTTACCGGGCTTCAGGACGTTGAAATAAATTCCGACGAACGCCTAAGAATGATTCACGTTAAGACAAACCCGGCCAAGCTTGCTGAAGTTGCGGATATAATTTCCCGCATGGACGTTCCGGCACGACAGGTTATGATCCGCGCAAGCATTTTTGAATTCAACGACTCGGCAACCCGTGAAGTTCAAAACAGTTTGAACATGGTATACGAGAAATGGCAATTACATTTATCTCCGGCCTCCGGCTTCATGCAGTTCTCATACACTCCCGACGCGAGGTCGAACATAGAGCGCGAAATCACTTCGACTCTGTATGCTCTTGAAACAAAAAACAAAGGCAAGACAATCGCCAATCCTTCTGTAATTGCTATTGACGGTCAGGAAGCTTCGATAAGATTAAAGGAAGATGTTCTATACCCTAAAGGCTTGGACAAAGAAGGTCATACCGAATGGGACTCCGTAAACGTTGGCCCTGAATTGAGATTTACGCCGCGTATCGAAGACAATGGATTTATAAATCTTGATATTAATATTAACACTGGAGATTATTTAGGCCGGGACATAGACGAGAATATAATTACGACCAACAGGGAAATAAAAACTAAAATAAGAGTCCGTGACGGAATGCCTTTTGTGGTTGGAGGCTTGTTTCAAGACAGAAACATAAGGACTCGTGCAAAGATTCCTGTTCTAGGGGAGATACCGTTATTGGGGGCGTTGTTCTCTTACATTTCAAACGAAAAGAGCAAGAGCCAAGCCGTTATGATAGTAACGCCGTATATTTTAGATAATTAATTAAATTATCTTGCTCCGTCTTTTTTAATGACGGCCATTACAGTTCTGAAGAAGCAAATAATATCTAAAGACAGACTGCAATTTTTGACGTAATAATATTCAAGCTCAAGGCGTTCGCGATAATTAATATTGCTCCGGCCGTTGCAGCCCCACCAGCCTGTAATGCCTGGCTTGACTTTCTGATAGAGTTTTAGTCCGTTGTGTGCTTCAAGCTCACCGGCAACGAGCGGCCGCGGCCCTATTAGACTCATATCGCCCATAAAGACATTTATAAGCTGCGGCAATTCGTCTATGCTTGTCTTGCGGATGAAGCGCCCTACTTTTGTAATTCTTGGATCGTTGTCAAGTTTTTGTTGAGCTTTCCATTGAAGGCGCCATTTTTCTTCTTTGAGTAATTTTTCCAGAACTTCTTCGGCGTTCGGTACCATTGAGCGGAATTTCCAGATACGAATCTTTTTGCCGTTCTGGCCTACTCGATCCTGTCTGTAAAGAATCGGAGCGGAGTCACTATTAAGCAGGTAAGCAATTTTAACGCCGGCCGCGATAAACAATAAAGAGAATACGCCAATCGCTCCGCCTAATATATCAATAAGGCGCTTAATTTTTAAATATAATAACTGTTCGGGAGTAAAGGAGAAAATGCCAATGCTTAAAGCTTTATACACGCCGAAATTCTGAACGTATTGTTCTTCAGGCTGAAAGCCCGTGACTTTTTCGATCACTATGTTCAAACCTATGCCGTTATCTGAAAGTTTTTTGTATATGCTTTGATCTATAAGCTCCAGCGACGTTGCGATTAAAACTTCTTCGATATTTTCATTCAAAATATATTCAAGATAATCCTGACCAATGACGGGAATAAAATTCATATCGCCGTCAATTTTTACGTTTACAGTTTTGTTATTATTATTGTTATCGACCAGATACACGCCTCGAATATCATAGAGTTGCATCTCACCGGCGGTCACGTTGCGAATGACCCGCTTGATATTTCCGCGCCGGCCAATAATAAACAACGGAATTTTTTTGGTTGTGAATATAATAATTTTTCCAGACAGCAATAATCTTTTCCAGACGTATCTAAAAATAGTAGACAGTAAAAAAAACAGGGCATACATTTCAAGCATAAGCCATTTCGAATATGTATAGCCCATGAAGTAAATTATTATGCTCATTAAAAGCAAGTTATAAAAAGTAGTCTTAACGGATTGCACAACGCCTTGATAATATTTTCGCCGGAAGATACCGCTATAGGGATTCGTTGCGAAGGCAAGCAAAATATTAACAAGAGAAAAAATTAAAGCATATCTTTTCCATGAAAGGCTCCTGTAGAATCCCAAGCCCCCAAAGTTCAACCTATAGGCTATTAAGAAAGCCAAGATAAGCGACAAAAGATCTGCTATCATAAAATCCAGATGCTTAAGCCAATTATATTTATTTTTTATCTGCATACGAATTATTTTGGGCCCTTCTCAAAAATTTTTTTATTAATATGATGTGCTTACTCCGAAAATTTTCCATATAATAACATAAATAAGCCTTTCTAACTGATATAATGAACAGAATTCAAAGCATTTAATCTCAAAATAATTTCATTTTTTAACTCGGAGGGGTTTTACATGTTCGATCTTAAAAAAGATATGCGCGGAATAATCGACAGCGCTATTCAAGCCGTCCTTCCTGAAAGCGCGGTTAAAGAAGCTCTTAACCGTCAAGATTTTTTAGCGCGTAAGGGCAAGGGTAAATTAATCGTTGCGTCCATTGGCAAAGCCGCTTGGAGAATGGCGAAGGCCGCGGGAGATATTTTAGGCCCGGGAATTTCCGGCGCGGTCGTCACGAAATACGATCACTCTATGGGAGATATTCAGGGCCTTGAGATTTTTGAGGCCGGACATCCTGTCTTAGACGAGAACACCCTCAAGGGGACAAAGGCTTTGCTTGAACATGTAAAAAATCTTGGCCCTGATGACACGGTTTTATTTCTTGTATCGGGCGGCGGGTCTGCTCTGTTTGAACTTCCTGCCGAAGGCGTTACCCTCGAAGATATGAAAGACATAACAAGCCAGTTGCTTTCATGCGGAGCTGATATTGTTGAGATCAATACGATCCGCAAGCACCTTTCAAGCGTAAAGGGCGGGCGCTTTGCTCAGCTTTGCGCTCCGGCTCATGTGTTTATGGTGGTCTTGTCTGATGTTTTAGGCGACAGGCTTGACAGCATTGCTTCCGGCCCTGCTTGGCCTGACGACTCAACAAGCGAACAGGCTCTGGCAATCGTGAAAAAATATGATCTCAAAGTCAAACCGGCTTTGCTTGAAATTCTTGCCAAAGAGACTCCCAAGAAGCTCGATAACGTTACAGCAGTAATAACCGGAAGCGTAACGGCTCTTTGTGAAGCCGCCTGCAATATCGCAAAGTCAAAAGGATATAACCCTCTTGTTCTTACTACTACGATGACCTGTGAAGCCCGTGAGGCCGGAGCGTTCGTAGCCTCGATAGCCCGTGAGATTTTGACTTCAGGTCGTCCCGTTAAAGCTCCCTGTGCTGTCATTGCCGGAGGTGAAACTGTAGTTCACTTGACCGGACACGGAATGGGAGGACGTAATCAAGAGTTCGCCCTTGCTGCTGCAAGCGGCATAGCTGGACTTGAAGGCGTTGTGATTTCTTCGCTTGGTTCAGACGGAACAGACGGCCCGACCGATGCCGCCGGAGGTATCGTTGACGGTAAGACCGAAGAAATTTTAAAATCAAAAGGAATTAATATCTCCGAAGTCTTGAAGAACAATGACGCTTATAACGCGCTCAAGGCCGCCGATGCTCTTTTAATGACCGGGCCGACCGGAACGAACGTTAATGATGTCGCTATAGCTTTGATAGGTTAAAAAGAAAAAAAATTTAAAGCCCCTGAAATTTTTTCAGAGGCTTTTTTTTATTGGATAGTGAACAAACTTAAAAAACTATAACTCCCTTGCCAGCAAGCTGGCCATCTTGGAGGGCAACCCCCCTGTCAACAAGCTGGCCCTCTTGGAAAGCAACCCCCCTGTCAACAAGTTGACATCCCCCCTTTCAGGGGGGACGGGAGGGTTCTTCGACATTCGCTATTCCCTTTACACCTTGCCTCCCCTGTGTAAGGGGAGG
>JAFSSV010000139.1 GCA_017450825.1 Synergistaceae bacterium | reverse complement strand
CCTCCCCTTACACAGGGGAGGCAAGGTGTAACGGGAATAGCGAATGTCGAAGAACTCTCTTGTCCCCCCTGTCTAAGGGGGGATGTCAGCTCGCTGACAGGGGGGTTGCTTTCCAAGATGGCTGCTTCCTGACAGAAGGGGGTTACTTTCCAAGAGGGCTGCTTGTAACAAGAAGAGCCCGTCAAACTCAATACGAGATCAGCTCCAAGCGTCACGTTTTTACAGCCAAGATCTTCGGCAAGCCTCAATGAATTTTCGTCGCGAACATGAATTTTTTTGCAGGCCTTCAGCGCGTTGCCCGTGAAAAATTTTGAGGCCCGTGAGTTTAACGGCCCTATAGATTGTCCGAGCGCAAAAATCTTCAAGCCCATAAGCTTTGCCAATCTCACAACCGCCCAATAATAAACACAAGAGGCCGAGCTCGTACTGTCTTGAAAGAGTCCGCCGCCTCCCAATAAAAAATTTTCACTCTTACTGAAAGCTTTTATTAAGTCCCGGAACTTCCAGCGATTCAAAGCCTGAACTTTAAAATTTTTTTGAGTCTCTTCGGGATTGTTAGAAAGAATTATTATTTGCCCGCTGGAAATTCCAAGACGGTTTAAAGAGGCGATACAGGCTTTCAGCAAAAGCTCATCGCCGAGATTCCCGAAGCCGTAATAACCAAGCAAAGCAACCTTAAAAGTTTTCATGAGATCAAAGGCTTAATAATTTTTAAGAACGGTATCAAAATAAATTTCACGAATGCTACAGCCACAAGCCCGACTAATAAGCCCGTCCAGAGTCCGTTGAACTCCCGGAGCAAAATTAAAGCCATGGGCGTATGGAAATGACAGAAGCTATTTATAACTGAAGAGAATCCCAAAGCGACTCCTACTCTGAAGATCTCACGGTAATGAACAAAATATTTTTTGCTTACAAGGAAATTTAATAACAGAATAGACGGGTAACCTATGAAGACTTCGCGAGTCCTTGGCCGGGCGATTAATAATTTTTCAAGCGCGACTCTGATTTTTGCTTCAAAGCCGGGAATGAAATTCACGTTGCCGCTTCTGAAAATTATTATCCCGATCCCAACGAGAAGAGTCCCAATTAAAACAAGTTCCCCCCAAAGCGGCGGACGCGATAAAAATTCAATGAGCGACTCCGGGTGAATTCTTCGCTTTAAATCATGAAGGAGAACTAAGACCGGCGGAAGGACAAGAGTCAATTTAACGCCCGAAAAAGTTTTTAGCCTTAACATGTAATCCGTCACGCTGAAGAACGAGGCAAGAGAAAGCCCGCCTATTAAAGCAAAGATAAAAGCCTTGAGGATTTTTTTATTTTCTTTTTCGTCCATTGACATAAGCGCGGCTTCAGTTGCTATTAACGGAGCGGCTAAAGCTCCAACGAGTCGGGCGGCCGAGTCAAAGTTGAAAATTATCACGGCTAAAACGAGCGCGGCAATATCGAAAGAGATTATGACTTTATTGTTATGCTTCATGCCCATTCGATATAAATAGCAATACAGCGCAATCGTCAACATAAGAGCAAGAGCAAAGGCCGGGAAAAATTTTTTTGTGAGTTTTTGTTGGGCTGAAGCGAAGACAGGTTCGGGCCATGAAAGCTCGAAGCCGTGATCTTGGAGGTCATTGGCAAGCAGCTTGACTTCCCGTTCAAAGTCGCTGAACAAAAAATTTGAAGTGTTAGCCGGAGCAGTCCGCAATAATAATAATCTCACCGAACGTTCAACCGCCGCCCTTACGAGTCGGTCACGCAAAGCGGCGCGGGAAATTTTTCTTGCGGTCATTTCTTCGTTAGTGACGCTGTGCAAGGGAATCAATAACGGCGAGGCCAACGCGTTGAGCTGCGGTTCACCGACCTGTCGTGAGAACTCGACAACGGCCAAGGGCAAATTTAAATCGTGAGCAGCCTGTGACATTTTGCTTACGTCCGGATAACCTGAAACGAATTCGCCCGAAGGAGTGAAGACTGAAATTTTATAAAGCTCGTTGACTTTGCGAAGCATTACCGAAGATCTATCAGACAGGTGACCGGGAGAAGGGGCGGGCCTGTAATAAATTTTTAGCCCGAGTTTTTTTGCAAGTTCAAGGCCGTCAATGTCCGGAATGATTCCCGTAGTCTTTAACATGTTGAAAGGCATCTGCAACATTATCGGGCCGGCTTTGTCGTCCGAGATTGCGAAGCGAATTCTAAGCCATTCATTTAATAAATCTTTGTTAGGGCTTTCGGGCATTATGGAGATCGCTGTGCCTTCGGTGTTGCGTGCGGGGTCTTTAACGGTTTTGAATTCGGCTTGGCCGAGGCCGTGTTCGATATTGTCGCCGGTGAGTTCGCTGACCATGAGTCCGGTTACGCCGTTACGTATTAAAATTTTCAGAGCCTCTTCGACTTCAAGCCCGGAATTTTTCGCCAAGATTGCCGCTTCTCTATAGTCAACGAGGATTGAAACTTTGTTGTTAGAGTTTTCGAGCTTGACCCGCGGCCAGAGTCCAACGCAAGCGCAAGCCAGCAGCGCAAAACAAACTATCGCTGTAAAAATTTTTGTTCGCATTAAAAAAATTTTCTCCTGTCATTAAATTAAATAAAAATAATGCTCAGAATTGTAGCACCGTATTGACTTCGCGAGTCATATTAGGATTTTTTACAAGTAGCTCATAGAGTTGTGAAGCTTGAAATTCGACTCGGGCAAAAAATTTTTCTAAGGGCGAGTCGACTCGTGAAAGGCTTGTAATAAATTTTATTGGGGAATTTTTTGAATGGTCTTTTAAAATTTTTCGGCCTGTTGAATTGAAGGCGAGGACTCTTGCATAGGGGACTCCGTTTCTTAACGCTCCGATCATTTCAAAGCGTTCAAGCCCAAGCAGAATATAAATCAACCGCCTTCGTATATGCGCTCGTGTGTAGCGGGCACAGACGCAGCGGCCTATAAAATCTTCGAGGCTTGAAGATTTTTTCCAGTGCTTCAAAAATAAATTCTCAATGCCTTCGTCAACGCCGTAAATTTTTTTCAAGTCATTAGCGCTTGACCTTATAAAAATATTTTGGAGCAGGGGCCATAAATTTTTTTCGTTGCTTATTCTTCCGGCCCGGCTTGCTTGAGAAAGAATTTCCCGTGAGTATTCCGGCATAGAAAGCAGCGCGTCTGGAGCGAATAAATTTTCTCTAATGTCTTTGCTCTTGAAAGGGCCTTCACGTTTTAAAATCAGCGGAAGGATTTTGAGATTATTTTTTTCGATCTCGTTTAAATAAGACAGGCCGAGCAAATTATTGGGACGGGTTAAAAAATCTTTTGAGCCTGGAAAAATTTTTTCAAAGGCTAAGGCGTGAGCTTTAGTGAAAGACGCTCCGAGGTCAAGCTCACGGCGCAAAAAATTTTTATAGTCTTCGCGGCTTTGAAAGTTTAGGAGGGCTTTGAAGTTGAAAGATGGGTCTTCCATTCCGAAGGCGATGTGAGTAATAAAATTTGTCTTAGCTAAGAGGTCAACTCCTCCGCGGGCGAAGTCTTGTCCAGCGGAACAGGCGAACAGGAACGGAAGTTCAATGACAAGATCCGCGCCTGCTTTGACTGCAGCAAGGGCGCGAAAAAATTTATCTATGATTGAGGGGCTGCCTCGTTGAGTGAAGTTTGACGACAGAACGACGACGCAAGCCCCTGAATTTTTTTTAGCGAATTTTATTAAAGCCTCGTGCCCTTTGTGTAACGGGTTGAACTCGGCAATGATTCCGGCGGTCATAAATTTTTCTCTTTTCTTTTATAACTGAGCCTCCCTCGGGGGAGGGGAACCGCTTGCGGTGGTGGGGGTCTTTACTAAAAAATCTTTCTTTTGAAAGACAACCCCCTCCGGTTCACTTCGTTCACCACCTCCCCAAGGGGAGGGCCGCTTGCGGCGGGGGGATTCCTTAGCAAAAACCGCTTGCGGTGGTGGGGGTTGTTCTCCAAGAAGGCCAGCTTGCGCCGGGAGGACTCTCTACCCTACAAACCGCATAAGATTCTCTCCAAAGTCTTCCCTGAAAATTTTTCCAAGAGCAAACAGAGGCAAGCCCACAACGTTTGAATAATCGCCCCGGATCTTTTCGATCAAGAGACTCCCTTTGCCTTGGATTGCGTAAGCTCCGGCTTTGTCATCGCATTCGCCCGTAGAAATATAATCGCAAATTTCTTCCGAAGTCATTGGCTTAAAATTAACGAACGAATGTTCAGCGTGAGAAATTATTTTTTCTTCGTGAGCTATGGTCATGCCGGTTATAACTTCATGCTCACGGCCCTGAAGTTCGTTCAGCATGGAGAAGGCTTCGTCATGGTCATGAGGTTTGCCGAGAATATCGCCGTCAATAACTACCATGGTATCGGCCGCGATAACAAACGGCACGGGCGACTCTCCGGCGAAGGCTTTGACTCCGGCCAAGGCTTTTAATCTTGAAAGCCTTAGGCATAAATTTTCCGGAGCTTCTCCGGGCAATCTTGACTCGTCAACGTTGGGCTTATAAATTTCAAAAGTCAGTCCAATTTCTTTTAACAGTTCGCGCCTTCGTGGACTCCCGGACGCTAAAATAATTTTCATGGTCATGATTTTAAACTACGGTGAAAGAAAACAGAGCGGCTCCTCCGCCTACTATGAAGCAATAGATTCCAAAGTACGGCCATTTCTCAGAGCTTACTAAGCGGCGCATTATTCCCAATGCCGCAAGCCCGAGGACGAACGCCGCGACACAAGCTATTAAATATCCTTCGGGCATGTAAACGGCTTGGCCTGTCTTTAAAATTTTCAGAGCTTCGAGCAAATTCGCGCCGAGTATCGCGGGAATTGAAATCATGAATGAGAAAGTAAAAGCTTCACTCACTCCGAGTCCCATTAAGAGACTCGCGGCGATTGTCATTCCCGAACGTGAGATCCCCGGCAAGACTGCAATACCTTGAGCAATCCCGACGATTACAGCTGTCTTGAAGAGCGAAAAATTTTTCCGTTCGCGTGACGCTACGGGTACGAAGGCTAAGACTATCGCCGTCACCATTAAGCCCCCGCCAACGAACAGCGGCGACTCTGAAACTATATTAACTATGCCGCGCATTGGAAGACCTATAGCCCCCGTTATGACCGTAGAAATTATTATCGCCCAGCCCCATTCCCAGCCGCGTTTTTTTTCGCCCAGCCAGCCCGCGCACCATTCAGAAATAACTTGCCAGACTTCCCGCCTGAAATAAATCAAAAGGGCCAAGACCGTCGCAAGGTGTAAAAGCAAATCGAACGCTACGAGATTTTCTCCGCCTGAGTTCAAGCCGAAAAAATATTGAAAGAGGGCCAGATGTCCCGAACTGCTCACGGGCAAAAATTCACAAAGCCCTTGAACGACTCCTAAAATAAAAGTATTGAACAAGTTTGTATGACTCCTAACTAAAAAAAGTCTTTCTCAAAAAATTCTGTATCGTGATAGTGAGATTGTCTGATAGAAATTACAGGAAGCACAACAGCAAAAGAAGAATTTCTTTTTCTTAGAACGTCCCTAACGCGAGCCTTGACTGTTTTTTTAATTGCCTCAAGGTTAGCCCGCTTGCCGGTCATTTCTGTTATAGCCTGTTCGGCCGCGGCGTAAAGTTCATTGAAGACTCCCTTAGTGTCATCTGAAATAAATACGCCTTGCGTTTCAATAGCAACAGGAGCAAGAAGCCGGCACTTTTCATCGACAGCAGCAGACACGACTAAGACTCCATCTTCTGCAATTTCCCGGCGTTCTTTGAGAACGTCGCTCTTGATACTTCCGGCGGCGTTGCCGTCAACTATAACTGCTCCGGATTGAATATGCCCGTGCTTTTTTGGCGGAGCGTTCTTAGAGAAGGTCAAAATATCTCCGTTGGTTAGCAGGAAAATATTTTTTGAAGGTATCCCGACTTCTTGAGCGAGCTGCGAGTGACGAACCATGTGTTTATATTCACCGTGGATTGGCAAAAAATATTGAGGGTGAGTTATGTTTAAAATAATTTTTAACTCTTCGGCCGAGGCGTGACCTGATACATGGATCTGTCTTTCGCGTTCGTAGACAACTTCGCAGCCTTGAGCGAAGAGTCTGTTAATGGTATTGTTCACGAGCTTTTCATTTCCCGGGATAACGGAGGCCAAGAGAAAGACAACGTCATGATCTCCGAGGGTTATAGCTTTGTTTTCGCCTCTGCTCATTGTGACGAGTCCTGAGAAGGGTTCGCCTTGGCTTCCGGTTGTTACGATAACGAGATTATTATCAGAATACTTCCAGATGTCGTCTATGGAAATTATTATTTTGCTGTCGATTTTTAAATATCCTGTTTCGCGTGCAAGGTCAACATTTCTAATCATGCTGCGTCCAAGGAAAGCGATCTTGCGGTTGAACCTTGCGGCAACGTCGGCGACTTGTTGAATTCTGTGGACGTTGCTGGCGAACGAAGAGATTATTATTCTTTTCGGCCTGTACATTCTGAAGAGCTGATCGAGAGTCCCGGAAATAATTTTTTCTGAAGGAGTAAAGCCTTTCCGTTCGGCGTTAGTACTGTCTGAACATAAGAGCATTATTCCCTTCTCGCCTTCTTCAGCGAAAGCCGCATAATCTGTCACTCGTCCGTCTACGGGTGAGCTGTCAAGTTTAAAATCTCCTGTGTGAACGATACGGCCGAGGGGTGTTTCGATTGAGAGCGCTACGCCGTCGGGGATTGAATGAGCGACAGCCATAAATCTAATCGTGAAGCTTCCGATTTTTATAACGTCCCTTGCTTTGATCTCGTTCAGTCTTGGCCTATAGCCCGGGAGGTCGTCCTGAAGTTTATTTTTTATCAGCCCCAGCGTTAATTGAGTCCCATACAACGGAACGTCAAGCCTAGGCAGGACATAGGGAAGGCCGCCTACGTGATCTTCATGACCGTGAGTAATTATTATCGCAAGAATTTTATCTCTGTTGGCTTCAAGGTAAGATATATCCGGGACAATGTAATCAATGCCGGGCAATTCGCTGTCGGGGAATTTCAGTCCGCTGTCGATTACTAAAATTTCGTCGCCGTACTCAAGGACGTACATATTCTTTCCGATCTCGCCAAGTCCGCCGAGCGCAATAAAATTAAGCTTCTCCGAATTAGAGTCAAAATTTTTTCTTCGCCTCAAATTTTAAAGTCCTCCTTATTTTATTTTTTTGAATGAATGAAAAAATTTATATTAAAGACCCTCTGAAGGGGTCTTGGAATTCGTTATACGTTTTCAGTTAATAATTATATATTAGAAGATAAAAATAATATGAATTTCAAGAGCTATTCCTTTTACGTTCTTGACTCCCCCGGAGGGGTTGCAGTTAAGAAAAGGCCGAGGGCTGTCGAAGTGAGGCGGAGGAGGTGAATCTTAAAAAAAATTTTTTCTGTCACTTTTTTCTGTCACTATTCTGTCACGCGTGACATAT
>JAFSSV010000138.1 GCA_017450825.1 Synergistaceae bacterium | reverse complement strand
CCCGGGAACGTCACGAACAAAAAAATATTTTAGAAAGCAATAAGGCGTTACGATAAGTTTTATTAATTTGCGAAGGTATTTATTTTCTGAGAAGGTCTTTAAGTTATAAACTAACGGACTCGACTCGCCGCAATTTTTCAGAGAACCTGTCATGATGTTTTTCTCCCTATGGATTTAATTTAAGGCTTGTAAATTTTTTTATGAGCTGAATTTTTTTTGAGGTCTTCTTGTTTTTGCCAAGCGTTCTCTAAGGCCCGGACAAGTTCCTCCCAACGAAAATTCCAAGCGTTCTCCGCTTTGCTGGGCTTATCGTGGTTGGGATTGTCTACAGCGTCAATGTCCTTTGGCTTTTTGTGAATCGTAAAATTTTTTCCGTCAAACGAAACGGACGAGCCGTCACTGAAAGGAATATATACCCTCATGATTTTTTTACGCCAACCCTTAACGGGAGCTTCGCGCTCATGACTATAGCGTCTTCACCGTTGGAATAATATCCGCGCCAAAGTTTTTCGCCGGAAAAAGACATGTAATGATAAAGAGCTATAGCCCCGGCGTTAGACTTCCGGACTCGAAGCCGGAGTCTTTTCATGTTTAAATACATTGCACAATCACTAACGGCTAATAATAACTGCGTGCCTATGCCCCGCCGGCGGTAAATTTTATCAACAACAAGAGCCATTATTATCCCCGAACGATTCTCACGGCCAAGAACAGCATAGCCTAAAAGCGGAGCCTCCGTTGTTGTAGCGAAGGCCCCTATATAACTTATTTCATCGTGTGAATCGTCCTGAAGGTCGGATCGTATCACTTCCTCCGGCCATGATACTTCGGAAGCCGCGTTGATCCTTAGGACATCAGGAAGATTATTTGAGTTAAGAAAATTTATCTCTGGAAGATACATGCAATGCTCATTGCATTATGAATTTTTTAAAATCGTCTGATTCCTGTCCGCTCCGACTCCGATTAAAAATACCGGAGTGTTTAACGCACGCTCAATATATCTCACGTAGGCTTGAGCGTTGGCCGGGAGTTCTTCAAAAGTTTTGCAGTGGGTTATATCGTCGTCCCAACCCGGGAGAGTCTCATATACCGGCGTTAAATCATTAAGCGCCCTCGTATCGTTGGGCCATGAAGAAATTTTTTCGCCGTCCTTCTCGTAAGCTGTGCAGACTTTTATTCCGCCCATGCCCGTAAGAACATCAAGCTTTGTGAGCGCGATAACATCAGCGCCGTTTAATTCCATTGAATATTTAAGCGCAGGAATATCAAGCCAGCCGCAGCGTCTCGGCCTTCCCGTTGTCGCTCCGAACTCGCCGCCGTTGTTGCGTAATTTTTCTCCGGCCTCCGTAAAATCTTCCGTAGGGAACGGGCCTTCACCGACTCGAGTCGTGTAAGCCTTAACGACAGCGATAACTCTTGTTAAATCCGAAGGAGCAAGCCCCGTCCCGGTGAAAGCTCCAGCCGCTGAAGTCGATGAACTTGTAACATACGGGTAAGTTCCATGGTCAATATCAAGCAAAGCAGCCTGCGCGCCTTCAAGTAAAACATGCTGCCCATCGTCAACGGCCTTGCGCAATAAAGCCCGCGTGTCGTCAACATAAGGCGCAAGAGCCTGACCCCATTTCTTGGCCGGTTCGTAGACTTCATCAAAGGCTAAAGGACTCTGATTATAAAGCTTCGTGAAAATCTGATTCTTCTCTTCAAGAATAAAAGTCAAACGATCTCTTAAAACATTGGGATCTAATAAATCTTCAACTCTTAAACCCGAACGCGAATATTTATCAACGTAGCAAGGCCCGATTCCCCGTCCGGTCGTGCCTATTTTGCGGCCTTTGCCCCGGGCTTCCTCCTGTAATTTGTCGAGCATTTTATGATAAGGCATGACTACATGAGCATGAGGACTCACTGCAAGCCGGGCCTTGTCGCGTCCCTTGCTGAAAAGCTCACCGGTTTCTGCTAGAAATTGTTCGGGATCAATTACAAGCCCGTTGCCAAGCACGCATAATTTTCCCGTGTAAAGCATTCCCGAAGGCAAGAGGTGAAAGACTACTTTCTCACCGTCAACAACAACCGTATGACCGGCATTAGCTCCGCCCTGATAACGAACAAATACATCAACTTCAGAACCTAAAATGTCAACGACCTTGCCTTTGCCTTCGTCGCCCCATTGAGCGCCGACTAAAAGGTCAACATTCTTATTCAAATTAAAAACGCTCCTTTAAAAAATTTTTTTATTTTTTATTCTTGCGGGCAACCGGCGTAACTGCTTTCTTAATTTCTTTGATTGCCCGTTGTAACTGAACATCGTTGCTTATGACTCTATCAGGCTCGCCTTTTACTTCTATGTCAGGCGAGAGTCCTACATGGTCAATAACTTTTCCGGAGGGCGTGTAATATCTTGCAATAGTAACATAGACTCCAGATCCGTCAGTCAACGGGAACAGAGTCTGAACGCTCCCCTTGCCGAAACTTTTTTCGCCGATTAATTTTGCTCGGCCGCGATCGTTCAAAGCTCCCGCGACAATTTCTGAAGCTGAAGCGCTTCCGCCGTTGATTAAGACAACTAACGGAAGGTTAGTGAGATAAAAAGATTTATCGACATAATACTGTTCGTTAGCTCTAGGGGATCGGCCTTTAGTTTCAACTACGAGTCCGTCACGCAGGAACATGCTTGAAACTTTTACGCTTGCGTCTAAGAGTCCGCCGCCGTTGTTCCTCAAGTCCAGAATAAGGGCGCGCATTCCTTTTTTAATTAAATCTCTAAGCCCCGACTTAGCTTCTTCGCCTGTGTTGTGCTTGAATTGCGATAATTTTAAATAGCCAATGTCATCTGAAAGCATCTCATAACGAACGCTCTTTAATTTAATTATCTCGCGGGTAATTTCAAAACTTAGAAGCTCATCTTCTCCGGCGCGTCTTACCCATACTGTAACTTTTGTGTCAGGTTCACCGCGCAATTTCTGGACAACCCTGTCCGAAGTCCAGCCTATTACGACTTCATCATCAACTTTGACGATCTGATCCTTAGGCTTTAAGCCGGCCTTTTCCGCCGGGGAGTCTTCCATTGGACTTATGACTAAAATTTGTCCGTCCCTGTCGCCTATATACATTCCGAGTCCGCCGTAACGTCCTTCAAGCTCGATCTCTTCGTCTTTAAGCTGTGAAGGAGATACGAAACGCGTATAAGGATCTTTCCAGGCTTCGACCATTCCCTTCGCGGCACCGTGCAACAAGTCTTCATCCTTGGCAGGTTTTGTCGCTGCGTCTACCTGATAATTTTCTATGATCGAACGGATTTGCCGCAATAACCATAAAGACCTTACGTTGAAAGGCGATATTCTGTTGAAATCAGACTCAGAAATATCAGAAGCAAAGGCGCTGGCTGTCGTTAAAAAAATTACAAGAGCTGTGAGAACAAATAAAAATTTTTTATCCCTTAATGATTTTAAAATTTTAATGCACCTACCTTAAATTAAAAGCAATGTATGAAAGAAAAATTTATAAAGCTGGAAGGCATATGCCCTGTACATTATACATTTAACGCCGTAAAAAATTCATTGGGTTTTGAGCAGAGCCGCCCTTCCTTACTTCAAAGTGCAGGCCGTACTCTGAATCAGTTCCGGAATTTCCGACCCGGCCGATAACTGTTCCGGCCTTAACAGTTGCGCCTTCTCTTACTGAAGTTCCGCCCAAGTGAGCATAGACCGTCGAAAGGTCACCGCCGTGGTCAATAATAACGACTTGCCCGAAGCCCCTAAGCCAACCCTGATATAAAACTTCTCCCGGCCCTGCGGCTTTGACAGGAGTCCCTGCCGAAGCCTGTATATCAATTCCGGAATTAAAAACTTTTGTCTTGAACACCGGGTGAACTCTTGAGCCGTACTGAAGAGTAACTGTCCCGTTCACTGGCCAGATAAGACTCGAAACAGTCGGGGCGCTTGCGGTTGAACTTGATGAGCTTGAGGCTTGAGCTTTTGAACTTCCTCCGGAGCTTTTAGCCTTTGCAGCCTTCTTAGCTTGGACGGCTTTCTTTTGTTTCATGAGGGCGTTAATTTTATTGCCTACAGCTTTTTGAGCGGCCTCAAGTTCTTTAGCGGCGGCTTCGGCTTTTTTCTGTTCGCTTTGAACATTTTTTAAAAGCTTGTCGGTCTTTTGTATAGTCGAGTCATATTCAGCGCGTTTCTTCTGGATCTCTTGAGTTTGTTGTTTAATTTGATTCTGATTGGCTTCGAGTTTTTGCCTTGCCGTCTGCAATTCTCTTTGACGGATAACTAACTCTTCAATCATTGTCTGATCCTGCCGGGCAAGACACCGGAGCATATACGCCGTAGTTACAGCGTCATGAGGGTTATCAGAATTTATTATGAGGCTCAAATTATTTTGTTCGTAAGTCTGTTGTTTATAAATATCAAGAATCCTTGCGCGCAAAATCGTAACTATACGGGTTATCGTTTCATTGACGCGGGCAATATTTTTATTTAACTCGTTCACGGAACTTGCAAGCTTATTTTTTTCTTTTTCAAGATCAGCCATTTTCGCGGCCTCGGCGTTAGCGTCCTGTTTCAAGCGTGAGAGCTGGCCAAGAAGAGTCTTAGATTGCTTAGATTTTTCCTTAGCGATAGCGTTATATTTCTGAATCTTTTTCTTCATGTCGCTCTGGCTTCGCTGCTGCGATTTTATTTGACTGTCTATGCTGGCTCCCCAAGCGTTTGAATTTAAACACAAGAATAAAATTACGAGGGCAGCAAAAAATTTTTTCATATATAAATTATCTCCTCTTTAAAAATCTTATTGGGTTTTCCGGAGTCCCGAAGACTCTTACTTCAAAGTGAAGATGATAACCCGTAGTGTTTCCTGTGTTGCCTACCCTTGCGATAGCTGCGCCGTTCTTAACGACTTGGCCTTCTCTAACAAGGCTTGCTGAAAGGTGAGCGTACCATGTTGAATAGCCGCGCCCGTGGTCAAGCACAACAACGCGCCCGTAACCCCGGAGCCAGCCGTCATAAATGACTTCGCCGTCAGCCGGAGCTTTAATCGGAGTCCCTTTAGGGGCGGCGATGTCTATTCCGGAGTGCAGAATTTTTCGTTTCAAGATCGGGTGTATTCGATAGCCGTAATCGCTGGCGATTTTTCCGTTAATGGGCCAGTTAAATTTTCCCTTGACGTAATTTTTATTAGAGCTTCGTTTGCGTTGTAAATCGGCTATCATTTTTCCGGCTTCACGCTGGGCCTCTTCGGCTTCGCGCTGTGCTTTTTCGGCCAAGGCTTTCTTGCGCTGTATTGAACGAATAAAATTATTTGTTTCGTTTATGCTTTGCTTGTATTTGTCACGCTGAAGGATAACTGCTTCAGTTTTTTCGCGCAGCCTTGCCTGTTGTTCGTCCATTGTGATTTTAGAAAGATCTAAATTTTGGGCGCGTTCCTGAAGCTGTGAAAGCAAATTTTCTTCGCGCCTTGCAACGAGTCCTAACAGGTGAGCAGTTTCGACGGCCTCAAAGACACTTCGGGAGGCGAACATGGTACGCATAGCCTCGGCCTCGCCGTATTTATACATGCTCAAGAGTCCGCCCTTCATCTGTCGGGAAAGCTCGTCAATTTTTTTCTGCTGCTCTTTAATATTTTCGCTGAGAATATCTATATTGTCCTGAATTTTTTGATTCTGAAGTTCCAGAAGGGTCAGCTCCTGTCCGGCTACGCTTTCATCTTGCTGAAGAGTGTTGACTTGATTCAAGAGTCCTTCGACCTGATCGCCCATGTTTTTAATCTGCTGCCTGTAAGTTTGAATTTGTTTTGTTAATTCAGTACGTTTTTTTTCTTCGGCGGCGATTTGATCGTCAATGTTCTGATTTTTTTTAGAGGCGGCGCTCACAACTGAAGAAGACAAGAGAATTAAACATATAAGAATAAAAAATAAATTTAAAGCCCCGATAAAAAAAGGGCTTTGATTTTTATTCCTCACTTCTAACTTCTCACTCCTAACTTTTACTTAAAAAAATTTTTATTCCGGCCTTGTGATCGAATTAATGAATCTAGTGACGACCAAATAACTGCATACCCAGCCGAGCGTAGCTCCGAAACCAACGAGCAAAGCTCCGAATCTGAATATCGTTGCTTTGTCTGTGATAAGACTCGATTTCAAGAAAGGCAGGTTAGCATGAATTAAAGCTATGCCGGGGAAATACGCGCCTAAGATTCCTGACGCGGCTATCACTGCTCCCAAGAGCGACAGCAGAGTCCCTTCAAGGACAAACGGCGACGCTATATAAGCCTTCGTAGCTCCGACAAGATACATCGTGCCGATCTCTTCACGGCGTGAGTAAAGCGATATATGTATCGTGTTATAGACAACGAGCGCCGTAATCACGACAGACAAGATAAACATAATAAAAGCTACACGCGATGAAATTCTTGAAAGAGCCGAAATTCTTTTCACAACCAAGCCAGCATATACAACATCTTCGACTTCGGGCATAGCATTCAGCTCGTCAACAAGATGCTCAACATCTTCGGCCCTGTGAACATGAATTTCAAAGTTATACGGTATAGGGTTATCGCCTAACATATCAAGCGCCCGTGACTGTGAGCCCATCTTCTCCTGAAGTTTGGCAAGAGAGTCAGCGGGCGAATAAATTTTTATCGCGTAAACATAATCAAGCGTCTGGATTTTTTGAGCGACTGCCTCAACGTCAATCGTATTATCTCCGATTAAATATGCCTGAACTACTAACTCACTTTCAAGACGCTGTAATAAATTCTGCAAGTTCAACGAAAAAAGAGTCGTAACGCCTAAGATCCAGAGCATTACTCCGGCGGTTATGAAAGTCAAAAGGCCAAGCACCCAATGATTTTTCATTAAGCGCCACATATCGCGCAAAATATATTTAACTGTCGTCATCCTGAATAAGTCCCTCCGATCTCGTCGCGGATTAAATGCCCGCTCTCAAGTTCTACGACTCGCTGCTTCATTGAGTTCACTATGTATTGATTATGTGTTGACATAACGACAGTAACTCCTGCGGCGTTGATAGCGTATAAAATTTTCATTACTTCCATAGCCGTATGAAAGTCTAAATTTCCTGTTGGCTCGTCAGCTATAAAAAGTGACGGGGAGTTTGCCAGCGCCCGGGCGATTGCTACGCGCTGCTGTTCGCCTCCGGAAAGCTGGGCGGGCTTCATCATTCGCCGCCGCCATAAGCCGACTTGATTAATAACATTCTTGGCTCTGTCTTCTACGATTCTTTTGGGGACGGACATTGCTTCCATTACGAAGGCAATATTCTCGTAAACCGTAAGGCTTGGAATTAATTTAAAATCTTGAGCGACTATGCCAATATCCCGCCGGTAATACGGAACATCGGCGCGTCGCATTCGCCGAAGGTCATAGCCTCCTACAGCTACAACTCCCATTGAAGGCAAAAGTTCGCGGGTTATAAGTTTCAAGAGTGTAGATTTTCCTGAACCGGTCTGGCCTACAACATAGACAAATTCTCCCTGTTCTATATTTAAATCTATGTCGATAAGGGCTGTAATATCCGGCTCAAAAATTTTCGTTACTTCTGAAAAAGAAATATTCATGCCTGTAATTCATCAGCTCCTTTATATTTTGCTCGTTCGGTGATTGCCTGCTGGGTTTCGTATTCGCCCCACAGGCCAAGAATAATATCATGCACTGATAATTTTTTTTCCTGTTTTAATTCGTTATAAAGATCGTGATTTAAATACGACCATGATATAAAAATCGGACTGTTTTTTCTTCCGAATTTGCCAAGCAGCAGCCAACCCGATAAAGGATTATATACAACGATAGGCGACATACTTTGAATAGCCATATGCTCAAGCTCAAGCCGTGAAAAGTGCAGCGCTTCAAGTTCCTTCAGTGCCTCTTTATCTGGAAGATCTGTCAAAGAAAACCATATCTTCATGACGTTCTTGGGATTTTTAAAAACTGCGGGGCCTGCTTTGAGCCATGCTTTTAATCTTCCGGCGGCCTCGAACTCACCGCGGGCAAGGGCGAATCTCAAAGCCCAATAAGCTCGATAAAGAACGCTGTCCTTTTTCATTGCCTCGTTAAAAGTTTTTTCGTCAAGCTCGTGTATTCTGTCGTTGTATTCTTGAAAGATCTCGTGATCCCTCATGAAAGTTTTTAGCATCATAACAGTAGAAGAATATTGGCCGGGAGGGTCTGTAAGTGAAAGTAATTCTTTTCGTAGGGCGTTGACGGTGGGAGCGGCCAAGACTGTAGGACGCGCGCCGTCATTCATGAGTGAAAGGCCTTGATCTTCGTATAAAAAAACGTTGCGCGGCTGCTCGTTGCCTCTGTCGCTTGCGTAAAGCCAATCGCCCTTGCCTGTGCTCAATAAATATTTATTATGCGGAAGTAAAAGCATGACGCTGGACTCGTCGGGCATGGCTATTCCCTGAGGCATATTATCTGGCGGCAATTCTGCAAGTGTTCCGTTGGACATTAATTCAAGCAGCAATTCTAAATTTCTCCTCCTTAAAGAATGTCATAATCATAACACAACAAAAAAGCAGTCCCCCTTATACTAAGCACACTTAAAAAACTATAACCCCCTCGCCACTTCGTGGCCCTCTCCCCCTTAACAGGGGGCGCAAGGAGTTTTTCAATATACTTTATTACCTTTACATCTTGCCTCCCCTGCATAAGGGGAGGTGCTGAATGAAATGAGGCGGAGGGGTTGTATAGAAAATGAATTATGCTTACTATAACTTTAAATTGAGGACTGCTTGAAAAAATATTTTGAAATTATTTTTGCTCATCCATGTATTTAATCATAGCTTCGGCGGCTTTCTTTGCGCCTTCGACAGCATGGACTACAGTCTTGGCTCCTGTAACGACATCTCCGGCCGCAAAGACTCCTGGCTTTGTCGTCATGTAATTCTCATCGACTATAAGCAATCCATTTTCAGCAGCAGTGAGTCCGCTGGTCGTTCGGACTAATTTTCCCCGCGGGACTTGGCTTATAGAAATAATAGTGCTGTCAGCTTCGACCTGAATTAATTCGTCTTCAGCTCCGATTATCTCGTCATGCTCGCCGTAAATCGTTCGCTTAAAGACCGGGCCTGTCTCTGTAATCTCTTGGATCTGCATTCCTGTTTCAATCTCTGCGCCGTCAAGTTCAGCGTAAGCTACTTCGTGTGAGCTTGCGGCGATCTCTTTGCCCATTGCGTAAAGAGTAACCTGCTTGCTCCCGTTGCGTAAGGCTGTCCGTGCTACGTCCATAGCCGCATTGCCTACGCCTATAACGGCGACTTTATTTCCTAAGTGATGGGCCTTGGGGTTAGCAAGATAATTCATAGCGAAATGAACATTACCGAAGCTCTCGCCTTTAATTCCTAAAGTTCGGGGGCGTTCTGCTCCTGTTCCTACGAAAATTGTCTTGTAACCGTCACGGAATAAATCGTCAATCATTAAGACACTTCCGATCGTAGCGTTGAGTCTGATTTGAATTCCCATTTCTTCGAGTCGTTTCTCGTAAGTGTCAAGAATTGTTTTAGGGAGTCTGAACTCCGGTATCCCGTACTGCATAACGCCGCCGATCTTGCTCTTCCATTCAAAAATAGTCACGTGGTAACCGTGCATAGCCATAATTACGGCTACGGTTATTCCAGCGGGGCCGGAGCCAATGACGGCGACCTTCTCATTAATTTTCTGATCTGGAACGAGCTTGGGCATTCTTTCGAGATACATTTCAGAAATGTAATTCTCAATGCTTGAGAAATGTACCGGGCTGTCCTTGCGGCCCCGTATGCAATGCCCGGCGCATTGCTGTGCATGATCGCAAACTTCGGAACAAATTGCAGACAAAGGATTATTTTTAAATAAAATTTCTCCGGCCTCCATGAGCTTATGTTCTTTGAAGAGCTGAATAATTTGCGGAATGGGCGTATGAACCGGGCAGCCTTCCTGACACAAAGGATGCTTGCAGTTCAAGCACCTGTTGGCCTCGTTCTCTATGTGCAGTGCCATAAAAAAATCCCCCTCAATAAAAAATATTTTTAGCGTGCATGTTCTAAAACTGTAATGTTTTGATTTATTTTATACTGAGCACACTTACAAAACTATAACCCCCTCGCCAGAACCCGTCCACCGCAAGCGGTCCCCCTTCCCTTACAGGGACGGCTAAAGAGTCCTGCTAATTTTGTCTACTCCTTGCCTCCCCTGAAAGGGGAGGTGGCCTGAAGGGCCGGAGGGGTTTTATAAAAATTATAATGTTCTTGCTATATAATCAAAATCTTTTCAAGCAACCCTCTCCGGCCATGAAATTCATATTATTTT
>JAFSSV010000137.1 GCA_017450825.1 Synergistaceae bacterium | reverse complement strand
TCTTTAAAGACCTCCACCACCGCAAGCGGTTCCCCTCCCCCGAGGGAGGCTCTTATTCCTGCTACCTAAAGCCTCCCCTTGGGGAGGTGGCCCAAGGCCGGAGGGGGTTGCTTTGAAACACAGGGATTTTATAGAAAATAAATTGTGCTTGCTATATCATGGCGAATATGAAATTTTATCTGGACATTGAAGGCGCGAAGTTACGTACGCTCGACGATCTGCGAGAGAATTTTTGTTCAAACGATGCCCTAGCTCATTACACGCACGTACTCGCAGGGACTGACTCGGAGGGTAATTTAATCGGCCAGCTTGAGTTCATTGCCTTGAGCAATGACGAGCAACTAAAAAAGCTTCACGGCTATCAGGACTATATAGTCATTGATAGTTAAAACATTTTTTAATCATTGATAGTCAAAGCCTATAACTAGGCTTGACTACTAAAAAATTTTTTTATCACGCATATGTCACGCGTGACATGTGCGTGACAGTTTCGTGACAGATACGTGACGAAATTTTTTTATAGCTTCCTTCCCTATGTAAGGGGAGATAGCCGAACAAAATTATTAAGAACAGGAAGATTAAAAATGCGAATATATCTTTGTACTCCCGAAAATTTTTTTACAGAAGACTCGGCGCGTGAAAAGTTACGCCTCGATTTATGCGAAGCTCTGAAAAATTTTTACGGCCCGTTTCCCTCAAAGGACATAGAATTTTTTTCGACAAACGACTCCCAACCGTGCCTATGTATAATGGAAGGAACTTTGAAAAAAGATTCAGACCGTGAAGTCGTGAAGGCTGTAAACTCTTTGCTTCCTTCCGCTGAAGTCAAACTGAATTATCAGAGGCTCGACCCGGATTTTTATCCGGGAAAGCCCGAAGCTCCGGCCAAGCCTTTCACGCCTTCCCCTTCTTCTTCCTTCTACCCTTCTTCTTCCCCTTCCCCTGCTTCCCCTTCTTCAAAGGACGAGAAGTCTTCCGAAGAATTTAATTACAAAGAGCTGGCGAAAAATTATCAAGCCGAAGCTCCTCACTTTACTTTTGAGCAAGTCATTTTGCCGGAGGCTACCCGCGAAAAAATTAAAGAGGCTGTCGCTACTATTCAAGTTGAAGAAAAAGTTTTTGATCAATGGGGCCTCAGAAAAATAATTCCTTACGCGGCCTCGGCCGTGACTTTCTACGGACTCCCCGGCACAGGTAAGACAATGGCGGCTGAAGCTGTCGCGGCTATGATTGGCAAAAAAATTATCCGCGCAACTTACGCCGACATTGAAAGCAAATATCACGGCGAAGGCCCTAAGAGAGTCAAAGCAATCTTTTACGCTGCTCAACGTGACGACGCTGTATTGTTTCTTGACGAGGCGGACTCGTTATTGTCGAAGAGACTCACGGACGTTAGCCACGGCTCCGAGCAGGCGATCAACTCAATGAGGAGTCAACTTCTAATTTCCCTTGAACATTTCCGGGGGATCGTAATCTTCTCTACCAATTTAATTATTAATTACGACCAAGCTTTTCTGTCGCGCTTAATAAAAATTGATTTCCCTATGCCGGACTCTTCGGCCCGAAAAATAATTTGGGAGCAGCACCTCCGCGGCGACGGAATAAAAATTCCTTTAGCCGGTGACATTGACACGGAGACTCTTGCGCGCCGGTATTCCTTCAGCGGCCGCGACATTAAGAACGCCGTGAAGGACGCTTGCGTTACTGTTGCTATGCACAACAGCGAGCCTGTGACTCAAAAGGATTTAATAAAGTCCTGCGAGAAAGTTAAAGAGGAGGCCGAGAAAATTAAAAATGCTTCCGACCATACAAAAAATTCTTATTCAGATAAGAAGATTCTTTCGCCGGAGCTGAAGAACTCTTTTGCCAACATTATTAAAGAACAGGTAAAGGCAAGGACTCATGCGTAAAAAAAATTCGTTTTGCAAAAGTGTTGACATTTTAAAAAAGAGGCGTATAATTCTCTTCGTTGCGCTTGAGGGAGGCAGGAGCTCAAGAGAAAAAGAAATTGAGAAGAGCCTCAGACTTCAAGTGAGCAAGCGAAGAACGAGAAGTTTTTTCGAGTATATTGAAAAGCAAATTTACAGATGAGATATTAAAGTTTTTAAATGCGATCATAGCCAGAGAAAAACTTTAAAGTTTTTACTGAGAGTTTGATCCTGGCT
>JAFSSV010000136.1 GCA_017450825.1 Synergistaceae bacterium | reverse complement strand
GAACTTGAAAAAAAACTTTTTGACGTTTTAACTCAAAATGCCTCGGCCGCGAAAATTCAAATTGACGTTGACAGGCTTGAATATATTTCTTCGGCCGGGCTTAGAGTGCTTTTAAAACTCCGCAAGGAAATTAAAAAGCCTTTGCCCGTTATCAATGCCTCGAATGAACTCTACGAGATTTTTAGCGTGACGGGCTTTGTCGAACTGCTTGAAGTTCATAAGAAAATGCGCGAAGTTTCAGTCGAAGGCTGTGAGGTTATCGGCGAAGGAGCAAACGGAAAAGTCTATCGCTTAACCAAGGACGAAATGATAAAAGTCTTTCAGCACAAGGTCACGCTCGAAGAGATCGAAGCTGAACGCGAAGCAAGCCGCAAAGCTTTTCTGTTGGGGGTGCCGTGTGCTATTGCCTTTGATACTGTGAGATGCGGCGACAGCTACGGAACAATCTACGAAATGTTAAACGCCAAGACTCTTACTGAAATTATTTCAGCTAATCCAGAAAGAGTCACGGAACTTGCCAAGGCCTCTGCGCTTTTATTAAAGCAGCTCCATGGAATCGAAGTCCCCGAAGGACAAATGCCGCGAGCTTCACGCCTGCTGCATAACACGATTGATAAATTAGCAAAATATTTGCCGCTCGCTGACATTGAGAAATTACACGCGATTTATAATGCAATTCCAGAAGAAAATCATTTCATTCATAATGATTATCACGTGAAAAATATCATGGAGTCCAACGGTGAATTAATGCTCATTGACCTCGGTGACGCGGGGGCTGGCAATCCTGTTATTGATCTTATTCATTGCTACATGGTCTTCAATCTTATCGGCCTTGGAATAAAAAATAAATCAGAAGACGACATAAGCTTTATAGGCATCTCCTACAAAGATCTGCACTGCTTCTGGAAAATTTTTCTTGAAACTTATTGCGGCGATCCAGAAAAAGCTGAAAGCCTCAACAAAAAAATAGAGCCTTATGCTATGCTCATGTATCTTTCAGTATCGGCAACACACCCGCTTTGCCCTGTGGAGCATCGAAAACATCAAGTCGACAAAATAAAGAGTCTTATCTTGCCGCGCTATGAGGAGCTTTTAAAATTTACTTGTGACGATTAAAAAAATTTTTTTTTAATTTGAAAGGAGCGTTAAGAAACATGAAAAGATTTTTACTGCTTGCGATTTTTTTAATTGCTTGGCCTGTTGCATTGAGCGCCGCTCCTGTTCCGCCTTCAAAAGGGCAATGGGGCTTTGCGCTTGAAGAGTCTTTGCCGCTGTACGAGAAGGCCGATATCAACGCCGACTCGGAGTATGTTGACTTCAGCGGTGAATGGTTCAGCGTTCCCAGCGCCGTCCGCGACGAAGATAATAACCTTTGGTACAAAGTTAATATCAACGGTAAAAGCGGCTGGCTTGCTCAGAACGGAGTCCGTTTGAAAATGGGAGGCAAGAGCAAAACCGCCGCGAACTTCTACAAAACTTTTTTGAAAAAACAAAGCGTCTTGCAATCTCTAATGGGTTTGACACAGGATCAGATCCGGAAAAAATTCGGGACTCCTACAATGCGCGAAACTCCTTACGATGACAGCGACGTTAATATTCTTTCTTATGAGCTTGCGGGACAAAAGAAAAGCATTACATTCTCAATCACTCTAAGAAATAATATAGTCGAGGGCGCGGAATTTCATATGTAAAAAATAACCTCCCCTGTTAAATTTACAAGGGAGGATTTTTTTTATTTTAATTCCCTTTCTTCTTGAATTTTTTTAACTAAATAGGCCGCCCGGCCTCGTATAAATGTTCGGGGGCAATGTCAATATCTTCGTTCCAGACTACAGTACCGTCTGCATATGCCCGCATAAAAAATCCCGGATTCTTCAGCGGCTCATACAACGGAATTTTTAACAACGGTTTAGCGTCATAAAGCTTCGTGCTTCCGTCATGAAATTTTATTGTGAGTGTGTAATCTTTATGTGGCTGAACTTCTTCGACAACCCATGCAGGATTCTTGTCACACATAAAAATTTTTTCAGTCCTTTCTAAATTCAATCAACGAAGAGGCTCAATTTTATATAACGGCTGATTTGTCATTGCAAGTTCCCAGTTTGCTAATAACTCGTCCTTATGAAGTTCTGCCCAAGCTGCTACAAGTTTTGTTTGACGCTTGGGAAGTTCTCCCTCTAAGAGCTCACCGTCCATATCGTATATTGCCTTATACTGTTGATACTGCGCGTGAAAATGCGGCGGATTATGTTCGTTGCCTGCAAACATTCTGATTATAATTCCAAAGAACATTGAAATAGTTGGCATAAAAATTTTTTCAGTCCTTTCTTAACTCAAACTCTTCCGGCCCTTCAAGGCAACTCCTTTTTTATTTCAACCCCTCCGGCCTCCCTTTGGTCAGCCACCTCCCCTTTCAGGGGAGGCAAGAACGTAAAGGAAATAGAGTATTTTGAAATACTCTCTCGTCCCCCCTGTGAAGGGGGGATGTCAGCTTGCTGACAGGGGGGTTACTTTATCAAAAGGTCAGCTTGCTGGCGAGGAGGTTATTAAAAAAATTTCTTTTTAACCACACCCCCTCCGCCTTCGCTTTACAACATTAAGAACGCTATCACAAACAACAAGCCTACAGCAAAAGTCATAAGCCCGTAAGCAAGACTCGAAGGCAATAAATTCCCTATCGTTTCAGCCCGTGCTTCGTCCTTATAAAATCCGAAGCCCGTATCTTCCGGCGGCCTGATGAATTTTATTCTCGATATGTTCGACAAGGCCAAGCTCACAGGCCCGGCCGTCACCAAGTCAACAATCCGCGCAATCAATGCACCGATAAAAGGCAAGACCGTCCCGATAATAGGCCGGAATAAAAAATTCTCTATGTTCAATTTCTCAGGCCATAAGTCTAAATATTCTTCCCGGTCTGTTATTAAAATTTTTCTTACGAAGAATATATAGACTAGAATCCCTATTGAGATAGAAATTATCGAGCCTTCAAGATTTTCAAACGAAAAATATTTTACGGCGTGATGATGTTCGGGGCCGTTCATGAAGCTTGAGCCTAATATGCTCACATAATCGCCTATCTTGTTCGGAAGGAAGCCAATAACAGGCAAAATTAAAGCCGAAAGAATTAACACAAATTTATTCAAAGGCCCAAGATAAATTTCTTTCTCGTGCATATCAGGCGCGGGACTCGCTACGAATAAAGCTATAAATAATTTAATCACATAAGCCGTAGTAAGCCCACCCGAAATTAAAAATAACCATTCGCAGATCTCAAACATGAATTTTTCGCTTGCTATGCTCATGAACGAAAGAGTCCCGGCTTTGCTCAAGGCGTGAATATGTTCTACTATGCTTTCATGAACTAGAGTCTTTCCAAGATAACCATTCCATAACGGAGCGCCCATAAGGCCAAGCCCTCCCATTAAGAACGCAAACATTAAAACTTTTTTCCCGCGCCCGAAGCCCCGTATCTCGTTCAGATTTAATTTATGTGTGTTCATGTGGACAACGCCGGCACACAAAAATAAAACGAGCTTTATTAACGAGTGACCTATCATGTATAAGATCGTTCCTCTTACGGCAAGATCATTTTCAGGGCCAAGGAAGCACTGCATAGAAATTCCCGTCAAAATAAATCCAAGCTGCGACATTGAAGAGCAGGCCAGAGTCCTTTTTAAATTTATCGAGAAGACCGCAAGCACAGCCCCAAGCACCATAGTTATTACCGCAAGCACAAGCAGAATAAATCCCCAGTAAGGATCATGAAGGAAAGGCCCTGCGCTCAAAACTATCACGCCGAAAAGTCCGGACTTAGTTAATAATCCCGAAAGCAACGCGCTTGAAGGTGCAGGTGCCGCCGTGTGTGCCGTGGGTAGCCAGATATGCGCCGGGAAAATCGCCGCCTTCGCAGCAAACCCGACAAAAATTAAAATCCCCGGAAGGTAGAGCGAAGAGTTATTTTTTATTTCTTCGGGAAGGCTTGATAGCTTAGAGATCTCCAACGTTCCGGCCTGTGCATAAAAGAAAATTAATCCCGTCAATGTCACAAGCCCTCCGATTATCGCTATAGCTAAATAAGTCTGCGCCGCCCGCTGTGCCTCGTGAGACTCTTCCTGTACTACCATGATATACGAGAACAGCGACATCATTTCAAAAAATATAAACGTCGTATAAAGATCTCCCGATAAAAATACTCCCATGATTGTGCCGAGAGTCATTAAGACATAAAGATAATAACGATTCCTGTTGCGATGTCCGCGCAAATATTCACGCGAAAAAATCGTAGTTACGGCCCACATGAAAGAAATTATTACGGCGTAAATATATCTGAACCCGTCAAGCGCAAAATTCATTCCAAGGCCGCAGACCCCTGCAAAAGAAATTTCACAGCCAATAAATTTATAAGCGTAAAGAGCCGCCGCAAACTCTATCAGGCAAATAACATCGGCCGTATAGTCACGGGCTATCCTACTCGACCGCCCGACAATATAAGAGACTAATCCGCCGACCATTGGCCAGAGAACTAAAAAAATTAATAAAGTTTTTCCAGTCATTGTCCTTCCTTCTTAACTCTGTATATAAAATTTTTCTTTGGGTATCAAGCATTATAACATTCAAAATTTTTATATAATGCGCTTAGAATTTTTTAATAAGGGGAGATATTTTTTAATGAAACAGGAACGAAAAACCAACCGCGAAATTTTTGAGGCTTGGCCGATCCCGAAGGCTTTAACGGAACTTGCCCTGCCCATGATCTTTGGACAGTTGATAATTTTAATTTATAACCTTGCTGATACTTTTTTTATTGGACGGACGGGAAATCCTTTAATGGTTGCGGGGGTGTCGCTGCTGCTTCCGGTGTTTAATATTTCAATAAGCTTTGCTAATCTTTTCGGGATTGGAGGCGGGACTCTTATCTCGCGCTTAATGGGAGCTGAACGCGACAACGAGGCCAAGAGTGTAAGCTCATTTTGTTTTTACTCTACGATCTTGAGCGCCGGGGCGTTTGCTTTATTAATTTATATTTTCCTGGAGCCTGCTTTGAGACTCTTGGGCGCAAGCAATGACACTTTACTTTTTGCTGAACAGTATACTTTTTGCGTTATAGTTTTGGGAGCAGTGCCGACGATTTTGGGAATGACTCTTTCAAATTTTTTAAGGAGCGTGGGTCATGCTCGTAAAGCCGGCTTCGGTATATCGGCCGGAGGAATTATAAATATAATTCTTGACCCGTTATTCATGTTTGTATTATTGCCTCCGGGCTATGAAGTTTTGGGCGCGGGAATAGCGACAGCGCTGTCGAACGTCTTAATATGCCTGTACTTTTTATTTACAATTTATAAATTAAGAGGCGCGGGAGTTCTTTCGCTGTCAATAAAAAATTTCAGAGCTTCATGGAAAAATATTTATTCAGTCTTTGCTGTAGGAGTCCCGGCGGCGATTTCAGTATTTCTTTTTGATTTGACTTACATAATTATCGACAAGCTAATGTCAACTTACGGCGATATTCCTTTAGCAGCTGTCGGAATTGTCCTGAAGGCCGAACGCCTGCCTTTGAATATCGGCATAGGACTCTGTCAAGGAATGATGCCCTTAGCCGCGTATAATTACGCCGCTCAAAATTTTGACCGCATGAAAGAGTCCGTAAGATTTTCGCGCCTTGTCGGGATAGTTTTGGGCTTTGCTAGCGTTATCATGTATGAAATTTTTGCGTCCTATATCATGAAGATTTTTATTGACGATGCCAAGACCGTAGAGCTAGGCACGAATTTTTTAAGAGCAAGGACTCTTGCAACGCCGTTTATGTTTTTGTGCTTTCACCCGGTGAATTTTTTTCAGGCTGTAGGTCGCGGAGATACGGCGCTTGCGTTGGGAGCATCGCGCTGGGTAATTTTTAATATTCCGCTACTTTACATAATGAATTATATTTTTGGAATGTACGGGATAGTCTGGACGCAAGTCACAGCAGACATAATGATGGCAAGCCTTTCAATAATAATCTATAAACGCTTCGAGAAAAATTTAAGGCTTGAGATATAAAAATAAAGCCCTTTTGGGCCACCTCCCCTTACATAGGGGAGGCAAGAGCGTAAAGGGAATAGAGTATCTTGAAAAAATCCTTGCGCCCCCTGTAAAGGGGGAGAGGGCCAGCTTGCTGGCGAGGGGGTTATTAATAAATTTTTTTTAATCACAACCCCTCCGGCCTCCTTGGTACCTCCCAAAAAATTAACCCCCTCCGCTTCACTTCGTACAGCACCTCCCCAAGGGGAGGCTTTGTTAGTAAGACCCTAAAGCCCCCCTTCTAAGGGGGGAGGGCCGCTTGCGGCGGG
>JAFSSV010000135.1 GCA_017450825.1 Synergistaceae bacterium | reverse complement strand
CCCCTGTCAGCAAGCTGACATCCCCCCTTTCAGGGGGCGCAAGAGAGTTTTTCAACACCTTCTATTCCCTTTACACTCTTGCCTCCCCTGAAAGGGGAGGTGGCCGAACGAAGTGAGGTCGGAGGGGTTGTGGTTAGAAATAAGGAGAGGTGGCCTGAAGGGCCGGAGGGGTTGTAGTAAGGCCCCCCACCACCGCAAGCGGTTCCCCTCCCCCGAGGGAGGCTAAGATCTCTGCTACAAAAAGCTGGGCCTTGGGCCGGAGGGGGTTGCAGTTAAAAAAATTTTTTTCAAAAAGGACAATTAAAATTATTATGCCTAACGATTCTTTATTACGTGAGCTTGAAGACAATCGAATATTTCTAAAACATAAGCTCGAAGAAATTAAACAGCAGGAAGTATTAAAAGATATTGACGCAAGACTTACAGACCTGGAACGAAGACGCGCCCTCTTCGCTACTTCTAAGCAACGGCTCGAACGCGGCGGCAAAACACTCGAAGCAGGTGAAGACTACGAAGCTATTAAAAACTTACGAGAGTCAAAAGAAAAAAATAGAATCAAACAGTCCTCACTTCGCGACGAACTCACCGCCGCCAGAACAGACTTACATAATGCCGAAGAAGCCCTGAACTTGGTAGAAATTGATTACAGAAATAAATTAGTAGCTCAGACTAAATTAAAAAATTTAATCCAGAAAGTTAAAATCCTTGACGAACAAGTCAACGAACGTCAACAAGGTGTCAACGATTTCAGAAAAGAACACGAGCGCATTTCCTTACAGGTCAAAGAGGCCTATGACGAACTTCAAAGAGAACGTACGGACTTCACTAAAATCGAACTGGCTTTAAGAGAAGCCCGGAAATTTTTGCAAGTCCATTCAATCGACGAAAAATTACAAACGGCCTTGCCGGGAATTAAAAAACGCTTCACCATGTACGCCCAAGCCGAAGACAAAAGAAAGACTCTTAAAAGCTCTTGGGCCGAAGCTATAAAAATTCGTCAGGAAGCTCAAACGAATCTCAACGACCGAGCCTCTACCCTCGCCGATCTCAATCATCGCTTTGAAGTTCTCGAAAAAAATTACACCCGCGCTAAAGCCTTCTTTGAAAACTCTATGAAGGGCAAATTAATCAGCGAATGGCGCGAAATCTGCGACAAAAATATTAAACGCCTCGCCGAACTCGATGAACTTTACAAAAATTTTCAAGAGGCTAAGTCACTCGAAGATCAAATTAATAATCTTCAGGAAGAAAAAAATAAAATTAATAACGAGATACGCAGCCTCCATATTGCGAACGTAGAGCAATCAGCAAAAATTCATGAGCTTGAACTCGAAGAAGCCAAGCTCGATAAACGTGCCTCACTGATAAAAAAACTCGGCGACCTCGACGCTCTAAGAGAATTATTACAGGAGACTATACCCTGTCCTTTATGCGGATCAGTCGCTCACCCTTATTCAGTCGGCGGACTTATCCCAGACCCGCAGGAAATTTTTGGACAGCTCACAGAAATTTCTAACGAGATCTCTACTTTAAAAGCCGAAATCTCTCAAAGAAATTCAAACGAAGAGCAGCTCAATAAAAAAATCGAAGAGATCAATAACAACAGAACAGCCTTGAAAACAAAAATTCTTGAGGCTAACTCTTCTATCTCTTCTAAAGTCGCCGCGTTGGGAGTCAAAATAGCCCCTAACATCTCACCGTTTGAAGAAATCGACAAAGTCCGACAGACCACACGCGATAACCTCCAGATCGCCCGAACTAACGCCGAGAACGCCGAAGCAGCTCAACGGGAAATGCAAACCGCTCTGGACGAATTTGAAAAAATCCAACAGACTAGAAACGAAGCCGGCCGAGTCCATCAAGAAGCCGTCTTTAATTTACAAAGCAAACAGAATCAAGAATCCCAACTAGAAAACGAATACAAAGCTCAAGAGGAAATCGTCAACAGTCATTCAAGAGAATTAATTTCTTTGATCGTTCCGTTCGGATACAAAGCTCTACCCGACAACAACCCCGAAGAAATTTTATCCGCCCTCTCCGAACGCCTGCAGGCTTGGCGCGAAAATTACAAGCGCTCCAACGAACTCGAACACGAAGCCGCCAGCGCTAATACAAAATTAAAGGCTATGAAAAATAATTACGATAAACTTCAAATTAAACGCGACGAACTCCTAAATAGAGTCAAAGCTACCGAAGCCGAACGCGCATCTATACAGCAGCAAAGAATCATATCCTTCGCCTCACGCAACCCCGATGAAGAAGAAGCTAAAATGACTCAAGAAATCGAAGCATTAAGAGTCAAACTCAACGAACGCAGAGACTCTAAAGCTGAAAAGGCCGCAAAGTTCGATAAAGTTCAATCCGCTATACACGCTCTTGAAACTGCAATGACACAGGAACGCGACGAACTTCAACGCTATGAAACAGCCTTCAGCAAAAAATTATTAGCGTTGGGATTCAAAAACGAAGACGATTACGCTTCGGCATGTCTTACTAAAGAAGAACGGCAGGAATTACAGCGCCGACTCCGTGAGCTTACTCAAGAAGAGCTTGACCTTAAAGCCGAACGGGAAAACGTACGCGCAAAAATCTTAGACCTTCAAGCCGAAAAAGAAAGCTTCAACAATCAAGAATTAATTTTCAAAGCCCAAGACCTCAAAAAATCTTGGGATAAATTCGAAGCAAGCGGCGAAGAAATCCCCGGAGCTTACCGCGAAATCTTAGCGGAGATTAGAAATTTAATGTTACAGTGTTCTTTGCCGGAGGTGTTCTCATGATCTGGGAGAGTTTAAAATTTTTTACAACGCGCCTGCAAAATTTACCCGTAAGCAAGACAGAATTTTTTTATGACGACAAGGGCTATTGTGTTTCGGTCGGCTGTCCTTATGAAGGCTGGGTCTTCTATCAAGACAGAATAAAGCGTCCACTGGTCATTAAAGAAGCTCTTGAATTTTTTGAGGGCGTTCCCTTTATATGGCCGGTCTACAGCGGCGGCGAGTCTTTACTTGAGGAGGCCGGGCTGACTTACGGCGAAAGTTTAACCGGAATGATCTTCGATAATTTTTCGGGCCTCTGTCCTTACGAACCGGACGAAGATATTAATATAACCGTCACGTTTTGTTCAGACTCTAGGCAATGGGCGCGGGCTTACATGCTTGGCTTTTACGGATCGCTTGAAAGTCTTAACGAAAAATTTTTTGCCTTCACCGACTCGCTTTTTAAAGATCCTTTTATGAAATTGGGACTTGCTTATCTTGACGGGGAACTTGCGGGATCATTTGCCTTGACACTCGAAGAAAATTGCCGGGGCGTTTATTATTTCTCGACCGTCCCGGACGCAAGGCGAATGGGAGTCGCTACGGCTATGATGGATTTCATTTGCAAAAATTCCGGCGGGCTTCCCGTAGTCTTACAGGCCACTGAAATGGGCTTGTCCTTCTATAAAAAATTCGGCTTCAAGGAATTTTTCAAGATTCCGGCTTATTCTTGGGAGGGCTAGAAAATCGTAATAACCCTCTAGGAAGGCAACCCCCACCACCGCAAGCGGCCCTCCCCCGAGGGAGGCTAAGATTCCTACTACACAAAGCCTCCCCTTGGGGAGGTGGCCTGAAGGGCCGGAGGGGGTTGTCTTTCAAAAGAAAGATTTTTTTAGAAAAAACACCCACCACCGTAAGCGGTTTTTGAGTAAGGAATCCCCCCGCCGCAAGCGGCCCTCCCCCCTTAAAAGGGGGGCTTTAGGTATTACTAACAAAGCTGGGCCTTGGGGCGTATGGCCTGAAGGGTCGAAGGGGCTGCATCTTAAAAAATTTTTTTTCATTTTCAACGGAGGTTTTTATTCATGAAACAATTAACACGGACTCGAGTCCGTTACAGCGAAACTGACAAAATGGGAGTCGCTTATCACTCTCATTATTTAGAATGGTTCGAAATGGGACGCTCCGATCTTTGCCGCGTCAACGGCAAAAGCTACGCCGCTTGGGAGGCCGAGGGAATCTTATTGCCCGTCGTTGAAGCTCATTGCCGTTATAAATCTTCTGTCCTTTATGACGAAGAAATTACTATCGAAACAACCGTCACGAAAATTTCTAAAGTCAGCGTCACTTTCTCTTACAAAATTTTTCACGAAGGCAACGAACAAAAAATTGCCGCAGAAGGTTACACTAAACACGCCTTCCTTTCGCCCGAAGGAAAATTATTGGCCGGCGGCAACCCCCTTCAACAATGGCTCAGCGATAACCTCTAGCCCTTGCGAAAATTTTAATCATACGCTAGAATTCTTCACGGACTGCGGACGTAGTTCAACGGTAGAGCGTCAGCTTCCCAAGCTGAATGTTGCGGGTTCGAATCCCGTCGTCCGCTCCACTCGAAAAAGCCTTAAACCTATAATTTAAATACGATTTCAAAAAAATTCCCTGCCGTTCGACAGGGTCTTATTTTTTTATAGTAAAAGCACCTTAAAAGTAATAAACCCCTCCGCCCCTTCGGCACCTTCCTTTTATTAAAAAATACCCCCTCCGGTTCACTTCGTTCACCACCTCCCCTTTCAGGGGCGGCAAGGGACGTAGCCAGAATAGAAGGACTCCTTGCGCCCCCTGTTAAGGGGGAGAGGGCCACGAAGTGGCGAGGGGGTTATTTCTAAAAAGGAGAGGGCCAAGCTTGCTGATAGAGGGGTTATTTTTAAGTGCTTTTTTATAGCTCCTTCATTATCTTCACGCTCTCAACGCTCACTCGGACAACACGCGCTATCAATTCCAGAATATATTTCTCGTTGCCATGCTCAATGCCCCACGCGTTGCAGTCATTTCTCAAGCCGCTGGCTTTGTCGTTCGAGTCCTGATAGCGCTCTGCTATCCATTCAAGCGCGCTCTTGCCGTTCACGATATATTCCCAAGCCTCCGGCGGGATATTGCTGATCGTGATCTCGTCATTATAAAAAATTCCGTAGGGCTTGGAATTCTTATCTTTCTTCAGAAGCTTGAGCTTCTTGACACGGAAATCTTTGGCCTCGTGATTATATTCAACCGGCCAAGGCTCTGCGCTTTCATAATTAACATGAAGTTCTCCGAGCTTGCGTCCTGCCTCTGAATATTTCCAGAAGTCCTCCTCATAGGGAACTCGCGCAAGCATCTTCTTCACTTCCTCACCGTATTCATTCGCGTAACGCGGCGAACTCAACACGCCGTAGATATAATAAAAAATATCTTCCTTCGTCATTTTCATGTCGTGATAATGCAGACGGAATTTTTTATACGCCTCGTCCGAGATTGCGTCATGCTTAACGTAGCGCGGCCCCGCCGGCTCGAATAAACTCCCCTCCTTATGCTCCTCCGGCTCTTCGTACCAATAAAGCGGAAACCCTTGGCCGTTAAAATTAAGTTGAATATCGGGTATACAGTCCGTCATTAAGACAGAGAAAGGTTTTTTGCTTCCTATGCCCGGGATATAGATCACGCGGTTTTCAGCCTCCGGCGTGGGGAAGAGGTTGTACATGCGGTAGACACTATTATTTAAATCTCTGTCAAAATAAAGCCAGCTCTTTTGATACGGACGGTAAAGCGAAGGACGTATCGCCGCCTCCGAAAATTTCAGCGCGTTATTTTTTGCGGCGCTGTCGTAAAGAGTCCCGTCCCAAGAAATTTTTTCCGGGTCTAACGTGACGAAGTTCTCAATTTTTTCTTTCTCCCCGTCCTTGACCTTCGCGTTGTAATTTTTCCGGTCTTGATTGTAAACGTCAATCATAGCCCGCATGTTTTGAGCCAGGGCTTCTCTTGAAAAGTTATAGGCCCACGCGTCACGATTCGTTTTGACCCCGCCGGAGTATAGCTCTTCAAAAATTGCCGGGCCGTCTTCTTTTTTATTGCCGAGTCCGTAGAACGTTTCAAAAATTTCCTTGCGCTGATTGATCCAATCGCCGTACTTGTTCGGAGTTATGCGCGTCATTTCCTTCAACATATCGCCGAAGGAATTTTCACGGCTGACAAGTCCGAGCTTCTGCTCACGTTTCAGATAGTCACCAACCGCATAATAATAAAGTTGACACGCTTGGCCCTTTCTCGTTGAGTCTTTGACCATTAAAGTTATAGCGACAGGCAGGCGGCTCCCCGAGCCGAAAACGTTCCCGCCTTCCTTCTTTCTTAGTTTGCCTTGCGTGTAAGCATTGCCCCGGAGATTAAAAATATAAATGCTCTGGAACTCTTCATAAAAACATTTCCGGAGTCCGTCCGCGCCGTTCGAGTCAATGAATGAACCGTTAGTCACGTAGCAGATCAGCCCGTCGTCCTGAATTTTATCCGAGGCCCAGCGTATCGCCCGCATGTAACTGTCATAGAGTGAGGCTTTTAAAGTTGCTGAACTTTTGGCCGCGTAAGTGTCACGGATTCTAGCGTCAAGGTCATCGTAATTTACAGTTGCCTTACTCACGGAGTAGGGAGGGTTGCCGATTATGACGGTGATATTTTTTTCGCGGAGTTCGTTGACCCGGTTAATGTTTGCTTCAAAGACATCGAAGGGGAGCAGGCGCTGAAATTCTATTGAAGTTTTGAAGGTGTCTGTAAAGATTATTCCCGGGAAGGGAGTGAAGCTTACCGGGCCGGAGGTGTCGGGGTTAAAAATTTTTTCATGGAATGCTGACTCGATATTAACGGCGGCTATGTAATAAGCCAGCAGAAGAATCTCACAGGCGTAAATGTTGTGAGTGTATTTGTATTCAAGATCCTCGGGCTTGATTAGTCCGGACTGAATGAGTCGGACAATAAAAGTTCCTGTGCCTGTGAAGGGGTCAAGGATATTAACGCTGCGTGAGCTTAGCCCGTCCGTGACCCGCAAAAGATTTTTGAGTGCCCAGTCGGCGCTATTTAAAATAAAGTCAACGACTTCGACAGGGGTATAAACGATTCCGAGTCGCTCAGCGGTATCTTTGAAGGCGCTGGAGAAAAATCTTTGATAAAGATCTTTAATAACTTCCTGCCGTCCTTGGTCTGTTTTAATGCCGGCGAATCGTTCTTTGACGCCTGTATAAAATTTTTCCAGCACCGGATTTTTTTTCAGCCCGAAGTGTTCCAAGAGATCTATGACTTCTTCGAGTGTTTTGGAGATTGGGTTATATTTAGAGAACTCGTTGAAGATTGAGTCGAATACGGGCTTAGTGATCATGTGCTGGGCGAGCATGTTGACGGCTTCGCTTGCGGAGATGTTGGGGTTGACGTTGTCGCGGAGGCCTGTGATGTAACGCTTGAAAACTTCTTGTATGCCTGCGTGTTCTTTAATTACGAGGGCATTAATTTGAGCTGTATAAGCTTTTGCGCATTCGGCCATATCTCTAGCCCATCTGTCCCAGTAGTCAGTCTGTCCGCATTTCTTGACGAGCTGAGCGAATACAATTTCGTGCCAATCTTCCGGCGAGAAAGGGATCTCGTATTGTTCGGAGTCGTTTTGTTCGGAGTCGTTGTCTTTGCGTTTTTTATCATCGTCAAAAATTTTAACGACCCCTGTAATAATTTTATCTGAGTTGCCGTTGAACTTAGCGGTTTGAATATCAATGTCGAGTGTATCGTCGGAGCGCATAGCCTGAAGGATGTCCCAGACCCCGTGATAAGCGTCGCTGTTATCGAGGACCTTTTCGGGGGGTTCTCCGTAAGGTACAAAGACGGGGAGAATGACGTAGCCGAATTTTTTGTGCCCGTCTTTTGGTTTGCGCATGACTCGGCCGACGCTTTGAATGATATCGACTTTAGATTTTTTAGAGTTCATGAATAAAATCGCGTCAAGCGCGGGAACGTCAACGCCTTCGGAGAGGCAGCGAGCGTTAGAGAGAATGCGGCAGGGGCCGGAATAATTTTCGCTGGAAGCTTCTTTGAGCCAAGAAATTTCCTGTCCTCTGTCGCTCATGGACATAGAGCCGTCAACGTGATGAACTTCGCAAGGCGATTTGTCAAGATGGAATTGATCTTGAATGACGGGGGCGAAGACTTGAGCGAAGAGCTTAGAATTTTTTATTGTATTAGTGAAGGCGATAGCGGTTTTCATTTTTTTCTCGTCGAAGAAAATTGCTTTTTTGTCTTCTTCAATGAAGACTTTTTTCTGAAGACCTTGCCAGCATCCCACGATTTTAGCTTGTTCGTCAGGAGTAATATTTTTTTCGTTTTGATTTTTCCTTTTGAATTCGGGGATAGCCAGCACCATGACTTTGTAGTCGCTCAAGATTCCTTCTCTGATAGCTTCGGCGAAAGACAGCTCATAGAATACGGGGCCGAAGATATTTTCGTTGTCCATGGAGGCGAGAGTGACATTTTTGTCGTCAAGATTTTTTTCGGACGGGGCGCGATAGATTCGGGGAGTAGCTGTCATGTAGAGTCGATAGGCGGCGTTAATATTTTTATTATCGTGGACTCTAAGGAATTCTGTTTCGTTTGAATCTTTTTCTTTGTAAATTTTTTTAGTAGTTCTGTGAGCTTCGTCGCAGATCATCAAGTCGAACTTAGGTAGGCCGAGGTCTTGGGCTTGAGCTATGACCTTGGAAGATTGATAAGTAGAAAAAATTACGGTCAAGGAATTTTTTTTCTGTTCGTCAGGAATTTTTTTCCAAGCCGAGACAAGATCTTGGGCGTTAGTAGTAGGAGGGATAGCGAGTTCGGCGAGGTCTATTTCGATAGAGTCGTCGTCATTAGATTTTTTTTTGTTTACAGTATCGTCGGAGCAAACGGCGGAGAAGAGAAAATTAATTTTTGAGTCGTGGTCGGAGTTCCAGGCGAAGAGGGTCTGGCTTATTAAATTAATAGACGGAACGAAGAAGACGATCAAGCCTTTCTTTTGCGCAAAAAATTTCTCAACGAGTTTAAGGGCGGTGAAAGTTTTGCCAGTGCCGCAGGCCATGATTAATTTGCCGCGCTGAAAATTTTTGAAGCCCTCGATTATTTTGTTGATAGCTTGAGCTTGATAGGGCCGAAGATTTTTAGGCGGGAGGTAGTGTATGGTATCGAGAGAATTAATGTCGAACTGTTCCCAATCTATTTTGCTAAGCTCGAAGACTTCGGGGCTAAGGCATTGGCATTTGACCTGTTGATTTTTGAGAGTAGTTTTAGCGTTTTTGCCGTATTTAGAAGTAGTAGAGAATATCAGGCGTTCGACGAAGCCTTTGGCACCGCTGGCGGCGAGGAAGGAGTCAATGTCTTCTTTAGAGATAGAGAGATCGGGTCTGTAGCATTTGCATTGAACGGCGCAGAGTTCTTGGCTGTCTTTGAACTTAGCTACGATGTCGATGCCTGTGTCTGGTTTGCCTTGGTTGCCGGGCCAATCGTTCCAGAGCCAAACGTTATCGAAGCGGCTTTTATATAGGGGGTCATGCCGCAGGAAGTAGAGGCAAATTTTTTCGAAGTTAGAGCCTTTAATTTTTGGCGAGCCTTCGGATATAAATTCGTTCTCACAAAATTTGTTCAGGATTTTTTGAAAGGGTGTCAAGCTGAAGCAGCTCCTTTTAATAAAGAAAAATTTTTTTTATTATACCTTGCCTCCCCTGAAAGGGGAGGTGCTGAACGAAGTGAAGCGGAGGGGTTGCTTTAAAAATAAAGGGGAGGTGCCGAAGGGCCGGAGGGGTTGCAGTAAGGACCCCCACCACCGCAAGCGGTTTTTGTAAGGAATCCCCCCGCCGCAAGCGGCCCTCCCCCCTTAAAAGGGGGGCTTTAGGGTATTACTAACAAAGCCTCCCCTTGGGGAGGTGGTGAACGAAGTGAACCGGAGGGGGTTCTTAATCCACACGCCCAGAGGGCCGAAGGGGTTGTATTTTAATTTATAATTAACAAATTAAATTTTCAGGAGGAAAAAAATTTTTATGAGAAGAAAATTTTTAATTTTTATCGGCGCGTTTTTAATTATGTTGGGATTATTGTCTTCTGGTTTTGCGGAAGAGCAGGACGGCTTTTATGCGTCGAAGATAGACGAGAAAATTTTTTCGCGTATTGAGGGCAAGTCGTTTAAAAAGGATTGTCCCTTGCCGCTTGATGATCTTCGTTATATTCATGTGCTGCACAAGGATTTCAACGGGGAGACTAAAGAGGGCGAAATGATTTGCAGTGTTTACATTGCTGATGATCTTCTTGACATTTTCATGAAGTTATACGAGGCCGGCTATCAGATTGAAAGGATTCGGCTTGTCGATGAGTATAACGCCGACGATGAAACTTCTATGCGCGACAATAATTCGTCATGTTTTAATTTCCGTTTTATCACGCATACCAAGAAAATTTCCAAGCACGGGCTGGGGCTTGCGGTTGATATTAACACTCTTTACAATCCGTATGTAAAGATTACGAAAGACGGAATGATTCTGGAGCCTGCGACGGCTGGAGAGTATGTAGACCGGGAAAAAGATTTTCCGCATAAGATCGACGAGAACGATTTATGTTACAAGCTTTTCACGGCCCACGGCTTTGAGTGGGGCGGAAACTGGAAGAGCGTTAAGGACTATCAGCATTTTGAACTCCCCGACTCTATCTGTTCAAAATTATATCCGGCGAATAAATAAAGCCCTTCCCCTTTTAACCACAACCCCTCCGGCCCTTCAGGCCACCTCCCCTTTTTTAACTACAACCCCTCCGGCCTTTTAGGCCACCTCTCCTTTCAGGGGAGGCAAGGTACGTAGCCTGAATAGAAGGAGTCTTTAGCGCCCCCTGTTAAGGGGGAGAGGGCCAGCTTGCTGGCGAGGGGGTTATTTTCAAAAAAAGGGGGGATGTCAGCTTGCTGACAGGGGGGTTGCTTTCCAAGAGGGCCACAAAGTGGCGAGGGGTTTATTTAAAAAAGAAGGGGGAAAACCGGCAAAGCCGGAGGGGGTTGCTTAAAAAAGTTAGTACATTAAGCCTTGACTTTTTTGTCAAGGCTTTGTTATTATACTTAGTTGCATTCAGTCAAGCCTTTAGAGGAGGTTTCAAAATGCCAGAATTTGTTCCAATCAGTAAGACCCGAAAGCGCTACACTTTCGGCCGCGCACGCGATGTAATAGACATGCCCGACATGATAGAAGTACAGCGAGACTCTTACCATTGGTTTTATCAGGACAACGTTACGCCAGAGGAAAGAGTATCTCAAGGGCTCCAGGAATTATTAGAAGAAGTTTTCCCGATAGAGAGCTACGACGGAAATTTTGCCTTAGAGTTCGTAAGCTACTCAATAGACAAAACGAAAATCACTGAAGAAGAAGCACGACAAAAAGATATGACATGGGCCAGACCTATAAAAGCTACTATAAGGCTCGTGAACACTAAGACCCAAGTAAGAAAAGAAGCAAAAGAAATTTTCTTGGGCGATTTTCCCGTGATGACTGAACGGGGAACTTTTATAATTAACGGTACTGAACGAGTCGTAATCAATCAGCTTGCTCGAAGCGCCGGAATTTATTTTACTCATAACGGAGACACCTGCAGCGCAAAGTTAATTCCAGACCGCGGAGCCTGGCTTGATTTTGCTATGCCCGAATCTGAAAAAGAAGTAATTACGGCTAACATAGACAACAGAAAACGACTCCCGATTACTTTATTATTAAAAGCCTTGGGCGCAAAAGATAATGACGAAATTTTAGAACTTCTTGATGTTCCGGTTGTCTTTAAGCACTTAGCTGAAGAATTAAAAGGCTACATGTCTTCCGAAGATGTTTATGATGAGGAAGGCGATTTAATAATTGCGAAGGGCGCGCTCGTTGACGAAGATGTTTTAGATCATCTTCATAGAAATGATCCAAGCCCGGACTCAGGTATTTATGTTTATGAAATGGATCCGGGGCTTGCCCGTACTCTTGAAAAGGACACGACCAAAAGTCCGGACGAAGCTATTCAGGAAATTTTTAAAAGGCTAAGGCCAAACGAGTTAGCTCGAGTAGAAAACGCAAGAGATTATTTTAGAAGTTTATTACAAGATCCAAGACGCTATACCCTTGGCCGTGTTGGCCGTTATAAATTAAACAGGCGGCTTGGAATGGACGTATCTGAAGAAGAAAAATTACTTACGCTTGACGATGTTATTGCAATAATGAAAGAAATGTTCGCCATGAAGACCGAAGACAAACGCAGCGATGATATTGACCACTTAGGCAACAGACGCGTTCGTTCGATCGGCGAATTATTACAGAATCAAGTTCGTATAGGCTTGCTCAGAATGGAAAGAATAGTCCGAGAAAGAATGACGACTATTCCCAATCTTGACGAAGTCACAGGCCGCGAACTTATAAACGTAAGACCTGTAGCGGCGTGCTTACGTGAATTTTTTGGCTCCGGCCAGCTTTCTCAGTTTATGGATCAGACAAATCCCTTGGCCGAAGTTACTCACAGGCGCAGACTTTCAGCGCTTGGCCCGGGAGGACTCAGCAGGGAACGCGCAGGCTTTGAAGCTCGTGACGTTCACTACACTCACTACGGAAGAGTCTGTCCTATTGAAACCCCCGAAGGCCCGAACATTGGCCTTGTGTCTTCGCTTACGACTTACGCAAGTTTAAATTCGCATGGATTTTTAGTAACGCCTAGACGTAAAGTCAAAAACGGAAAATTAACGGATCAGACGGTCTTATTATCTGCTGATGACGAAGATAAAAGCTATGTCGCTATGGCTAACACTGAACTTGAAGAAGACGGCTTGACTATTAAAGGCGACAGCTGTCCGACCCGTAACGCTGATGAGATCGTTACTGTTCCAAAAGAAATGGTCGATTACATGGACGTTTCGCCGCGTCAAATTGTTTCGCCCTCTACTGCTTTGATTCCTTTCCTTGAACATGATGACGCTAACAGAGCTTTAATGGGTTCAAACATGCAGCGACAGGCCGTTCCTTTGCTTGCTCCCGAAGCTCCGCGCGTTGGAACAGGCATTGAACACAGAATAGCCCGTGACTCCGGCTCATGTATCACGGCAAGAGAAGGCGGAGTAGTTACTTATGTAGATGCCAACACAATAAAAATTTTAAACAAGCGGGGACGCGAAAGGACTTATGAATTAATAAAGTTCCGCCGTTCCAATCAGTCTACGTTGATTCATCAGCGGCCTTTAGTTAAGAAGGGCGAAGAGATTGAGCGCGGAGATATTATCGCCGACGGACAGGCTATTGAAAACGGCGAGCTTGCATTAGGGCATAATGTCTTGGTTGCCTTTGTTCCATGGGAAGGCTATAACTTTGAGGACGCAATTTTATTAAGCGAAAATCTCGTCAAAGAAGATAAATTTTCTTCGATTCATATTGAAGAATATGAAATCGAGGCCCGTGAAACTAAGCTTGGCCCCGAAGAAATCACGCGTGATATTCCCAACGTTGGGGATGATATGCTGCGAAATCTCGGCGAGGATGGAATTATCAGAATAGGCGCTGAAGTCACAGCCGGAGATATTTTAGTCGGAAAAGTTACGCCCAAGGGAGAGTCTGATCAGACTCCCGAAGAAAAATTACTGCGCGCTATTTTCGGTGAGAAGGCCCGCGAAGTCCGTGATAATTCTTTGAAGCTCCCTAACGGTTCATGGGGCAAAGTTGTAGCTATTAAGAAAATGGACAGAAAGAACAGTCCTGAAGCCTTGAGCAGCGGCGTAATTCAAAGCATAAAAGTTTACGTAGCTCAACGCCGTAAAATT
>JAFSSV010000134.1 GCA_017450825.1 Synergistaceae bacterium | reverse complement strand
CCAAGGAGGCCGAAGGGGTTGTGTCTTAAAAAAAATTTTTGAAGATAACCCCCACCACCGCAAGCGGTTCCCCTCCCCCGAGGGAGGCTAAGATTTCCGTTACACAAAGCCTCCCCTTGGGGAGGTGGCCTGAAGGGCCGGAGGGGGTTGTCATTAAAAAGGAGAGGCCGGAGGAGGTTGCAGCTAAAAAATATTGCAAGGTTGAATTCAAGGCCGCAATCAAATAAAATTTATACACGTTCAAAATTAAAAATTTAAAACTTATAAGGGGGTATTTTATTTTATGGCAGGTAATATTCGACATGGTGTGTCCCCGTTGACCGACTACGATATTTTCCTCTTTAAACAGGGCACTCACTATCACCTTTATGAAAAAATGGGCGCTCAAAAATTTGTCGACGAGTCCGACGGTGCCGAAGGCATTGCCTTCTCCGTATGGGCTCCTAACGCTCAAGAAGTCAGCGTAATCGGAAATTTCAACGGCTGGAACCCCGGCGCTCACCCGCTGGCCGCTCGTTGGGACGGCTCCGGAATATGGGAAGGCTTCGTTCCAGGACTCCAGAAATGGGAGCTTTATAAATTTCACATCAAAAATTCTCACGGCGAATATAAAGACAAAATGGATCCTTTCTCAAGAGCGTTCGAACTTCCTCCACGTACTTCTTCGATAGCTCACTGGCCAGAATACGAATGGGGCGACAGCGATTGGCTCGCAAGACGCGGCGAAAGAATGAACTTATCCGCTCCCCTTAGCGTCTACGAAGTTCATATGGGATCTTGGCGAAGACATTGGGATGACGGCCTCTCGCTTTCTTACAGGGAAATGGCCGAAGAACTTCCCGGCTATTGCGAAGATATGGGCTTCAACGCCGTTGAGTTCTTGCCAATAATGGAACACCCCTTCTACGGCTCATGGGGCTATCAGACACTCGGCTACTTCGCCCCGACTGCCCGCTACGGAACTCCCGAAGATTTTATGTACTTGGTAGACTCTCTTCATAAAAAAAATATCGCCGTAATTCTTGACTTCGTTCCGAGTCACTTCCCGACTGACGACTTCGGCCTCGCCCGCTACGACGGTACAGCCCTCTATGAACACGAAGACCCCCGCAAAGGTTATCACCCGGACTGGGGAAGCTACATATTTAATTACGGCCGCAACGAAGTTCGAAGCTATTTAATCTCAAGCGCCGCATTCTGGATTGATCAGTATCACGCCGACGGACTTAGAATTGACGCTGTAGCCTCCATGTTATATCTTGACTACTCACGAAAGAACGGCGAATGGATACCCAATATTTACGGCGGACGCGAAAACCTTGAGGCTATCTCCCTGTTGCGCGATATGAACAGCGAACTCTACGGCCGCTTCAAAACCATTCAGACAATCGCCGAAGAAAGCACAGACTGGCCAATGGTCACACGTCCGGTCTTCTTGGGCGGCTTAGGCTTCGGCATGAAATGGAACATGGGCTGGATGCACGACACCCTCGAATATATGAGCCTTGAACCAATCTACAGAAGCTGGCACCAAAATCAATTAACCTTCAGTATATGGTACGCTTTCAGCGAGAACTTTATGCTCCCGCTTTCTCATGACGAAGTCGTCCACGGCAAAGGATCTTTGATTAATAAAATGTCCGGCGACTGGTGGCAGAAGCGCGCTAACTTGAGACTCCTTTACGGCTACATGTGGGCACACCCGGGCAAGAAATTATTATTCATGGGCGGCGAATTCGCTCAAGGTCTTGAATGGAATCACGACTCCGCCTGTGAATGGCAGCTACTTCAGAAAGAAGACTTCAGAGGGATTCAAAACTGGGTACGCGATCTCAACACGGCCTTGAAAAAATATCCGCCGCTTTACGAGCTTGACTTCAGCAACGAGGGCTTCAGATGGGTAGACTGTTCAGACTGGCATCAGAGCGTTATAGTCTGGCTTAGGAAAGGCAAGAGCGATGAAGAGTATGTGCTTTGCGCCGCGAACTTTACGCCCGTTCCAAGATACGGCTACAGGGTCGGAGTCCCGCGCATGGGATTCTGGAAAGAAATTCTCAACAGCGACTCAACTCAATACGGCGGCGGCGGCTTAGGAAACTGCGGCGGCATGGAAGCAGAAATGGTTGAGTGCCAGAACATGCCTTATTCGTTGCAGTTGACTCTTCCTCCGTTAGGAATCGTTATGTTCCACTTCAACACTAAAGACGAACAACAACAACACTAATTCATAAAACAAAAGCGCCTCCCTCCGGGGAGGTTTTTTTATGCGCTATAATTTAAAAAATTTTGAAAGGAGAATTTTATTTTGTTCTCGTTTAACTTTGAGAAGATCCGCGAATTTTTCATGAAGCTTATAAGGCCCTCCCTTTATATGGGCGGCGTAGATTATTTTTTAAAGGCTTGGCACGAAGCCGACGCAAAAGAACGGGGAATTCTGATCGGTGTCTTTGCTCCGACGTTTTTATCTTTGGCCGGGCTGCTCTTCAGTATAGTGTATTTCGTTTTGTTCATTCTACCGTCGATTTTGTTCAGGCTGCTTGGCTGGGGATTGCTTGCGGCGTTGTTCGGAGCGGGCGGGAAATATTGCTTTGAATATTTTACGGGCAAACAGATTTCTCAAGACACACAAGCCCCTCAAAACAAAGACTCCGAAGTCATTGACGTTCAGTACACCGAAAATAAATCTTAAATGAACAGCTTAAAAAAATTTGATAATCTTGTTCGGTTTAGTCTGTCGATACCTGAAGATTTATTAAAAGAATTTGAAGAAAATTATTACGCCGAACACATCAAGAACCGCAGCGATGCTTTCAGAAAATTAATGCGGGACTACGTGTCGCGTGAACGCTGGAAGAACAATTCCGGCGAAGTCTTCGCTACTATAACAATAGTTTATGACCATCACATGAGTGACTTGACAGACAATCTCACGGCCGTTCAGCATGATTACGGCGGCGTGATTGTCTGTTCGACTCACGTTCATATAAATCATTCAACCTGTCTTGAATGTGTAATCACTAAAGGACTCTCAAACTAAATAGAAAAATTTATCGCCGCCCTGAAAAAAATCAACGGCATTAAAAGCCTGAACTTCAGCGTAACTTCCGTGTAAAAATTTTTAACAACCTCCTCCGGCCCTTCGACACCTCCCTTTTTTAACTAAAACCCCTCCGGCCCTCTGGGCCACCTCCCCTTTCAGGGGCGGCAAGAGTGTTAAAAAAATAGAAGATCTCGAAGGACTCTCTCGTCCCCCCTGAAAGGGGGGATGTCAGCT
>JAFSSV010000133.1 GCA_017450825.1 Synergistaceae bacterium | reverse complement strand
TCCCCTTTCAGGGGAGGCAAGGGTGTAAAGGGAATAAAGTATGTTGAAAAACTCTCTCGTCCCCCTTGAAAGGGGGGATGTCAGCTTGCTGACAGGGGGGTTGCTTTAAAACAAGGGCCAGCTTGCTGGCGAGGGGGTTATCTTAGAAAAATTTTTTACTTACAACCCCTCCGGCCGCTTTTATAAGGAAAGGAAGAAATTTTAATCATGAAAAAAATTTTAGGGATAATCCCGGCGCGTTACGCGTCAACAAGATTTCCCGGGAAGCCCTTGGCTGATATTTGCGGGCGGCCAATGATACAGCACGTCTACGAACGAGCAAGCCAAGCAAAAAATTTATCCGGAGTCTTAATCGCAACGGACGACGAAAAAATTTTCAACGCCGCAAAAAATTTCGGAGGCCAAGTCGTTATGACCGGCTCGAATTTGCCTAACGGGACTTCGAGATGTGAAGAGGCTGCAAAAATTTTCGGAGGAGATTTTGACGCGGTAATTAATATTCAGGGCGATGAGCCTCTGTTAGATCCTTTAATGATTGACGAGGTAGCAGAACTCTTAAACGAAAATTATTGTGCGACTCTTTGCAGACCTCTTGAAGTTCTAAATAACAACCCCTCCACCACTTCGTGGTCCCCCTCCCCTTGCACAGGGGCGGCAGAGAATCCTAATATAGTTAAGGTCGTAATGTCGCAAGAGAATTACGCGCTGTACTTCTCACGCTCGGTCATTCCTTTCAAGCGCAACGAGTCAAGCCTGCCTTTCTATCAGCACATAGGAATTTACGGCTACAGCTTGGAATTTTTAAAAAAATATGTAGCGCTCCCTCCGACCCCCTTGAGCGAAGCTGAAAGCCTTGAGCAGTTAAAAATTCTTGAACACGGTTACAAGATAAAAATAAAAGTCACCGCCTGCAAAAATCCAAGTATCGGAGTCGATACCCCCGAAGATCTTGAAAGAGTAAGGGAGATTATTTTAAATGCCCAAGTTTAAAAAAGTTGTAATAATAAGTGACGGCATACGCGGTCACTTTCATCAGTCGTTAGGCATCGCCCGATGGCTCGAACGACTCGACAATACAGAAATTCAAGGCCCGGTAGAAGTTCCAAAACTCTCCGGGCTTAAAAAATTTTTCAAGCTCAAATTACCCTCCCGAAAAATTCCAAGCTCAAACAAAAATTATTCAGAAAAATTTTTAAGCTCGTTCGGAATTGATTACAAAAATTTTTTTTCGCCTGAGACTCTTTTTATTTCTGCTGGAAGTTCGGCGGCTCCGTTCTGTCTTGCGCTTGCCAAGGCAACTGAAAATAAATCCGCCGTGATTATGACTCCGTCTGTCTTGGGGACAAAGCCTTTTGACTTCGCGATCATTCCCGAACATGATAAGAAATCCAGCGAGAAAAATTTAATCACGACTCTAGGAGCGGCCAATCATATTTTTATTCCCGAACTCAAGGACGAGGCCGCAAGTTTTTTTGCCGGAAAAAATTTTTCGGGCAAAGTCCTTACAATTTTAGTAGGAGGTTCGGATGCGAATTACAAGCCTGACGCTGAATGGGTAAGGAAAGCTCTTGGCCCTTTAAAAGATTTTGAAGGCGTTAAGATTCTCATAACGACTTCGAGGCGTTCGGGCCAAGCCGTAGAAAACGAGATCGAAAAAATTTTCAAAGACTCTCCGGCCCTTGGCTATATGCTCTTGTTGTCGCGTGAGCCCGAAGTCAAAGCCTTACCGGCAATGTTAGGAGCGGCTACTCATGTTCTTGTCACAGAAGACAGCGTTTCAATGGTAAGCGAAGCAGCTACGGCGGGATTCAAAGTCGGCTTGCTCCGAGTCCCTAAGACAAGCCAGAGCATTAAAAAAATTTTGGGCTACGGCACTCAAAGATTTGACGAGATGTTTTTGAGAATGGAACAGGAAAATTTAATTGAAGACCTTGGAATGATTCCGGACTTAAAAAAATTTTTAGCTCCTCCCGAACAAAAGCATAATAAAAATTTTAACGAGGCCCGGCGAGTCGCTGAATGGATAATCAAGTCATGAAAATTTTATATTTAATCCCGGACTTTGAAGAAGGCGGAGCAGAAATGCACGTCCTGAATCTAATCAAGGCTCTTTCAAAACGCGGGCATGTTATCACGCTTGCGACCTCCGGCGGAAGGCTTGAAAAAGAATTGCCCGAAGGAGTCAAAGTTATTCATTTGCCAGTCGGCAAAAAAAATCCCTTGACGGGAATTTCTTGTGCTTTCAAACTTGCAAGGCTTGATAAAAAATTTCAATGGAATTTGCTTCATGCTCATTCAAGAGTCCCGACATGGATCGCATGGATTCTTTCGGGGCTAAGAAAAATTAAATGGTTAATGACTGCTCACGCTCTTTACTCGCTGAACGCCGGAATAATTCCCTTCAAACATGCCGACGGCGTTATCTGTGTATCCGAGGCCGTGAGGACTCACTTAAAAAATTTTTTGCCTGAGAATTCAATCGTAATTCAGAACGGGATAGAAGCTCCGAAATTTTTTTATAAAGATTTTTCTCACGAAGGCCCGAAAAAACTTTTAGCCGTTGGAAGACTCACGAGGCTCAAAGGACTCGACGTAGCCTTACGGGCTTTGAGCGAGCTAAAAAATTTTGAATGGAGCTTTGATATTTTAGGCGAAGGCCCGCAGCGTGAAGAGCTGGAAAATTTATCGCGCTCCCTTGGCCTTAAAGACCGGGTAAAATTTCACGGCAATAAAAATAAAATTGACGTTGAAAAATTCATGAGCGGGTCTTCGTGTTTGTTGTTCCCTTCGTATCAGGAAGGAATGGGCCTTGTAGTTCTTGAGGCGTTAGCTTGCGGCCTGCCCGTGATAGCGTCAGACTTGGAAGCGCTGAAAGAAATTTCAACGGGCAAATTAATTCCCGCCGGAGATATATATAAATGGAAGGAAGCTATAAAAAATTTTCTCACGGACTCCGTAGCTTGTGAGTTTGACCCGGGCAAAGTCAAAACGATTCAAGATATGGCAATCGCGACAGAGAAATTTTATCTTATAGCAAGCACAGTTTATTCTCTGTAAAACCCCTCCGGCTCGCTTCGCTCACCACCTCCCCTTTTTCTTCTAAACTCAACCCCTCCGACCTCACTTCGTTCGGCCACCTCCCCTTACACAGAGGAGGCAAGGTATAGAAGGAATAAAATATGTCGAAGAATTTTCTTGCGCCCCCTGTTAAGGGGGAGAGGGCCACGAAGTGGCGAGGGGGTTATAGTTTTTTAATTATGCTTAGTTTAGCTTGTAATAATCCATTCCGCCGGATAAAAATTTTCATAGTCTTCGGGATTTTGGCACCATAATTTTTGCGCCGGGGCTATGACGATTTTTCCCGGGTTATTATTGAGCCATGCTCCCCACCAACTGAAAGTCGAAGCGCTGATTATTAAATGCCGGCATTGAGTCATTAAGGCCATGTCCTGCGCGGGGGTATTGCCTTCGATAAAAAAATATTCAGCGTCAAAAATTTTTTTGAGATTCTTCCTGCACCATTCAATATCGTCACTGAAAATAAAAAACTCCGGAGCTTCGACAAGCCCGGAAATTTTTTCGAGCGCATGTTTTATATATTGCGCCGTGAAATCTGCTTCACCATGCCGCAGCCTGTCGCCAAGCCTGATATGAATCCCGACGGAATTACAAGACAGAATTTTATTTTGATATTCAGGCTTGAAAGATTCTGGAGCGAAAGAAAATTTTTCTCGTACATCTTGAGAATAATTCAAGAAAAATTTTTCAGATTGCCAAGCTCCCCATATATAAACGTCATTGGGAATGATCTCAAAATTTTTTGAGTACAAGCTGTCGCGCTGCGTGAAGACTCTTGAAAAGGGTATCGGCAATAGTAACGGATCGGCCTTCAAAAATTTTATTCTGGCTTTGCCTTCGGGCAAAAGTTTCAGCGCCGTCATTACCTCCCGCAAGAAATGCCGTCCGCAAAACCAAAAAATTTTTTTAGCATAGAGATAATTTATTACCGCTTGGAACGGAAATAATTTATAAACGTCTTTGAACGTAGCCGGGCGCTCTGAAATTTTCGGGAAGCAGTCGAGCATGTAAGGCCGTGGATATTTTCGGGGCTGTGTCTTCTTGAACCATTCGAGATCTAGTAAGAGTTCTGTATCGAGTCTCTTGGCCGTAACGAGTCCTGCGGCGTATGCGAACATTTGATTCCCCATGCCGCAATCTATACGAGTGATTATCATTTCTTTAAAATCTTCCTGCTGTAAAAATAAATTGACGGTGTAAATAAAACTGCCAGTGCTTTAAAAAATACTTCGGGTTTTCTTAACAACGTGTAAAGGCTCAAAGCCCTTTTTAAATTTTGAAGGGCTTCAGAATCTTTCAGAAAAGAATTGAAGGCGGCCCTGTCATTTTTCATTGCGGCCAAGTTAAAAAATCTTATTAGGCTTTGAGGGATTAAAATTTTTTTGGCGCGTGTCTTTAAAATTTTTGAGCCGTGCCGGGCCAAGAATTCTGACGCTCTTAAATTTGCGCCTGTGTTATGTTCGTAGCGAAGAATTTTTTTTGAGCTTGTGTTGTTGTCGCGTACTGATCCCATTTCCTCGTGATGAATATAAATATAAAGGCACTCATTTACAAACGTAACCTTCTTGGCTACGCAAAGGGCCTTAGTAATAAATTCAATATCGCCGCCTGCGGTACAGCCTTCGTGAAAGAGCAGATTATATTTTTTTATCAGCTCACGTGAATAAAGACACGTCCAGACCGCCGGAACATGTTTGCTTAGAATAAAATCTTCGCCGCTTGCGACATACGGAACAGATTTTACGAAGCGCCATTGTCTGTCAAAATTTTTGCCGATAAATTTTTCAATGACGTTAGAGAAAGTTATATCGCAATTATTTTTGCTTATAGCCTCATGAAGTGACGAGATAAAATTCTTCTCTAACATATCATCAGCATCAAGGAAGCTGATAAATTTTCCTGTTGAATTTTTTATGCCGGTGTTGCGTGAGGCACATTCGCCTTTATTAAGCCCGTGAGTTATGAGCTTGAAATTTTTTCCGGAGCGTTCAAGAATTTCCCGGGCTAGCTCTTCGGTGTTATCGGTTGAAGCGTCATTGACCAAAATAATTTCTATGTTGGGATAGCTTTGAGCAATGACGCTTTCAAGAGTAAATTTGATTCGTGTCGCGGCGTTGAAAGCCGGAATGATTACGCTGATTAAATCCATAGTTGACTCCTAGAGTTTAAATTAATTCCCTCCGGCCCTTTAGGGTATCTCCCCTTGCGCCCCCTGTTAAGGGGGAGAGGGCCCAAGCCGTCCCCGTAAGGGAAGGGGGGACCGCAAAGCGGTGGAAGGGTTTGGCGAGGGGGTTATCTTCAGAAAAAAGCCAGCTTGTTGGCAGTGGGGGACTTTAAAAAAAATTATCTTTCAGAATTTTTCTGTTCATAGAACTTCGCGAACTTCAAAAATCTCAAGAAGGCAACGTTCACGCAGTGAATAAATCCCCACCAGCCTAGCAAGAAAAATCTTCCGAGAAAATAAAATTTCAAGAATTCCAGTGTCGAACAGCCAACGAGTCTCCAAGGCGAATAATTTTTCTTTTGGATTATTGCGCGTTCGGCGAGCTTGTCGGATTCGGCGTTATATTTTTCTACTATCTGGCTTATTGAAATAAAAGAATAATGGTCTATAAATCCCCGGCAGGTTTTGCAGGTTGCTTCTGGCTTGGCCTTGATAACGTCATCGTGACCAATTCGTCCGCTCATTGTCCAAAAGTTGCGGTTGTAGAGTCGAATTTCTTTGTAATGCTTGACCCATTTATTAGCGTGTTTCATTCCCGGGTAGACTTCGCCCCGCGGCAAAATATAACCGTCAGCCGTTGCGTTTGATTTTATGGATTTAATTTCGTTTTGAAGTTCTTCGGATAATACTTCGTCAGCGTCGAGCCTCAAGACCCAATCAAATTTACATTGCTCTTCGGCGAACTTGACCTGATAGCCAACGGACTCCCATTTATGAAAAATTACTTTCGCTCCGAACGACTCGGCGATCTCGACAGTTTTATCTGTGCTTCCGGAGTCTACGATTATTATTTCATCGACGAGTTCTTTAGCTGAAGCGAGAGTCTTAGGGAGTCTTTTTTCTTCGTTAAAAGTGATTACGTACAGCGATAGCTTTTCAATCTGCATTAAAAAAATATTCCTTTCAGTTCAGTATAATAATCAGCATATTATATTAATAGTAAGGAGTTTAAGAAAATGACACAGCCCCTCGTCAGCATAATCGTTCCGACTTATAACGGGTCTAAGCGCATAGCCGGGACTTTGACTTCAATAATTAATCAGGACTATGAAAATCTTGAAATAATTTTAGTAGACGACGTTTCAACAGACAACACTGTCGAAGTTGCTCAAAGAGTCTTAGAGGAGAGCGGGAGAAAATTTTTAGTAATCCGCCGGACTGTCAACGGCCGTCAATCCGCGGCCCGCAACACCGGCATAAACGCGGCGACAGGAAAATATATTATGATCTTTGATCACGATGACTTGGCCGAAAAAAATTTTGTATCGAGTCTTTGCAACGAAGCCGAAGCAAAAGAAGCTGACGTAGTTTTCTGTGGAATAAAATTTTTTTACGAGGCCGAGAACAGACTTGAGGAACTTCCCGTTACCCTAGAGCCTAAGAGTACATCGCCTGATTATTATTTAAGGGCGTGGGCGCGCAGCAAGCTGACTTGTATTTATACGGCATGGAATTTTATTTTCAGGAAAGAATTTCTTGACGAGAATAAATTACGTTTTACTGAAACTTGTTACTGGGGAGAAGACATAGAATTTTCATGGAAGGCTATTGCTCATGCGAAGCGGGTATCAGTTGTGCATGATGCGCTTTACAGGTACATATATTTTTCTGAACAGACAAGCGCGAAGATCCTGTCTGATCTTAAAAATAAAATCTGGTGGCATAAATTTGCTATGATGGCATTTTACCGCGGTGGGCGCTGTATCATGCGCCACACTAAGGACAGGACGGTTAGAAATTACGCGTTAGCTTCAGCAGTAACGCGGGAGGTAGTTAGACACTTTACACTCTTGGCCCGTTCCAAAGACAGAAAAGAATTTGACCGCCTCTTAAAGACTTTAAAGCATAAAAAAATTCGGGAGGTCATGTTAAGCTCATGGAAGATTATTTTCTACGAGCCTGAATTATTTTTTAAAGTTATTACGTTGCTTTGTGTGCCGGGGATTTATTACAGGCTTCGCAGCAGGGGAGATTAAAAATTTTTCTGAAATGCTATAATAATTTTTAAGAAGTCCGGGATAGCGCGGACTAAAAATAAAAATATTGGCTGACGATTAAAGGGTGGAGCCCCTTAAATCAGAAAGCCAGTCGGAGCTCATTAACTTTTGCTTTTAATTGAGCGAATGAGGATTGCTGCGGCTAATAATAGCTTTGCTAGGGCTAAGATTAACTCAGTCAAATCTTTCATAACTCTCACCCCCAAACTGTCGGGGGAAGTTTCAACCCTTACGACAACCCCCCGACAGATTGCCAGGGGCTATCCTAATCTCTAAAACTTCTAAAGACTGTTCAAGATTCTATCAAAAATTTTTTTCTGTGCTTAAATTTTTTAT
>JAFSSV010000132.1 GCA_017450825.1 Synergistaceae bacterium | reverse complement strand
TTCACTCAGCCACCTCCCCTTTTTTTAAGACTCAACCCCTCCGGCTTCGCTTCACTCAGCCACCTCCCCTTTTTTTAAGACTCAACCCCTCCGGATTCGCTTCACTCAGCCACCTCCCCTTTTTTAAGACTCAACCCCTCCGGCTTCACTTCGTTCAGCCACCTCCCCTTTCAGGGGAGGCAAGAGTGTTAAAAAAATAGAAGATCTCGAAGGACGCTCTCGTCCCCCCTGAAAGGGGGGGATGTCAACTTGTTGACAGGGGGGTTGCTTTTCACAAGGGCCAGTCAGCTTGCTGACAGGGGGGTTGTCTTCCAAGTGGACCGCTTGTGGTGGTGGGGTTCTGGCGACCGGGTTATTTTCAAGTGCTTTCATTTTATCTTAGTGACTCTTAAATCCGAAGAAGTGCCGTCCGTGAACATTAAATACGAGCTTACGAATTTTATATTATTTTTTCGCCGTCTTAGGACAATCGAGTCACCGGGCCCCGAAGGTATAAAAATTTTGTCCGGGCTTTCAGTGTTCAGACCGTAAGCAAGATAATCGACAACGTCATCGGCATAATTAAGATCACAAAAAAATTTCAGCGTAGTAACGCCTGCAAAGCGCCGGAGATATAACCACGCGTTTTGACGATTAATAATAAAATCTTTGCTCAACTCATAACGAGTCTTCTCACGGTCAAAAGAAAATTTGAACGGCCCTTGTTCGTTGCCTTTTGAGTCTTTGTACTTGATCTCTAAAAAAATTTCCGGGGCGCTCTGATCTTTCGGTTCAATTATTAACAAAGGGAATTTGAAATCGTTAAAGCCCGTAGAAATAAATTCGTCCTGCTCGTTCTCGCGATAAGAAATTTCTTTCAAGTCATCATAAGAATCAAATTTTATTCTGAAGGACAGCTTGTGTTTTTTTTCAAGTTCGGGCTGAAGTTTTATAGAGCGCTCGTTGTTAATGCTCAGCGCGGTGCCTGCCGGAGAAAAGATCACCCCGTCTGAAAATAATCCCGCGCTCCAAAAAATTCCCGTAAGCATAGCGACAGCTCCAATATCAGAAATTAATCCGGCCTTCCCTTTCCGGGACTTCAAAAATAAAAAGCTCACGCCCAAAACCAAGAGCGCCCCTCCGACAAAGACCGGAAGCAAAAAATTCCAGCGCTTGATTAATCCAAAACATACAGCAAAGATTATCGTAGCGACTGTAAAAATTTTTGCGGTGATTATCTTTCGAAAGATCAGCGAAAAAATATTTTCTGTGCTTAAAGGCGGCAAGTCCGGCAAGATCTCCGGAGTGTCACGAACTTCACGAACAATCCCGAAGACTTCAGCATTCTTTAAATAATTCCAGAAGCGCAAAATTTCTTCAGGGTCTTGAGCTGTACCTCGCCTTGGCTTTAAAAATCTTTCAAGGCATTTTGACTCTTGATAGTCGATAATGAGATCGAAAATTTCTTCATGGTAAACAAAAATTTTATTATTGTTGGCTGACTTTGTTTCAACCTCCAGCGCTAAGAGCCGGGCCGCCCATTCTTCAGACGCTTTCATTTTGTTTAAAATCTTTGAGATTGAAGACTGCATAAGGCCGGTAATATTTATAATATCTTCAACGTGCCATAAAAAATTTTTGCTGTCTTGGCCTTCTGATATTAAGCTGTTTAAATTCGGACTCTTCGGCAAATATTCCCGTTCCAGAAATTCTTTTCTGTCTTCCCTGTCGCCTTGGAACTCTTGAAAGTCTTTAATGTACTTGGGAATGTTTTTTCTCACGATGCGCCGGGCCTCTTGAAATCTTTCAAACTCCTTTTGAAGCCGGAGCATGGTATCGGGCTTTAAATTAAATTTTTTCAAAGTAAGTTTCTTCCTTTTATACATAGCTCAGTTAAATTAGAACAAAATCCCTTCGGTTTTCTTGGCATCTTCCCTTATCTTCTAACTACAACCCCTCCGCCTCACTTCGCTCACCACCTCCCCTTTTTTAAAAAATCAACCCCTCCGGCCCTTCAGGCCACCTCCCTTTTTTTAACTACAACCCCTCCGCCTTCACTTCGTTCAGGCACCTCCCCTTTCAGGGGCGGCAAGTGGTAGAGGGAATAAAAGATGTCAAAGAACTCTCTCGTCCCCCCTGAAAGGGGGGATGTCAACTTGTTGACAGGGGGGGGGTTGTTCTCCGAGAGGGCCACGAAGTGGCGAGGGGGTTATTTTCAAGTGAACCGCTTGCGGTGGTGGGGGTTGTTTTTCAACAGAGCCAGCTTGTTGTTCACCAAGCCTTCGGCGTGCTTCGCGACCGGGTTACAGTTTTTTAACTGTGCTTAGTCGATCAGATGAATTTGATTTTCTTTCAGCGCTGCCCGTAGAATAAATTTGTTGAATAGATATTTTCGGAACATGCGTTGAAACCATTATAACCGCCTTCTGTTAATTGTTGTAGATTATAAAATTTCTTGACAGAAGGCTAGGGGGGTAAAATTTAAAACGTCCCCTAAAACTAGTCTATATCAAAAGAAAGGAAAGATTTTTATGGCGAATATTATTCATTGTCCATTTTGTCACGCTCCAAAATCAGTTCCACCTAACACGCAAACTAACTGCTCGAACTGCGGAGCGCGTCTTCACGTTGGCAACGACGGCAAAGTTCATAAAGCCGTCCCGAAGAAATCCAAGTAAGAAAAAATTTTTTTAAAGCGAGGTTGATTAAGCAATTCAGGGCATTATGACTCTGAAGTCAATCCTAAAAGCCTTAAAAAATAACAACCTTAACTCAATGGAAACAAAAATGGAAATCATGGCAGACGGGATTGGCGACGACATTCTGCCCGGCCGGGCTGTCATTAAAATTTTTTAAACGTGAGAGAAAGTTAATGTTGGAATTTTTCTTCGAACTTTTCTTCAGATTTTTCGGCAGGTTTTTTAGTTTTAAACTTTGGATATTTTGGATATTATTTGGACTTTTCTATGTACTTTATATATTCTTCAAGTACAAAAAGTACGAAGAAGTTATTCAAGTTCATGACGCTGTTTCAAAAGACGAGATCAAGAACTTCATGATCTCAAAGTCAATCAAAACGGCTTCTGTTCAGAAGAAAACTAAGAGCGTAATTCTTACAGACAAGGACAGCTCAAAGCTTTACCTTTTCGAAGGCTCAAACGTTTATAGTGACATTGACGACGGAAGTTTATTCTTTAATACTTAAAAGGAGATTAGATAATGCGTGAAATGACTAAAAGGCTTATAGAATCATATATAGATTCCATTTGCCCCATAATGTATATTCATCACT
>JAFSSV010000018.1 GCA_017450825.1 Synergistaceae bacterium | reverse complement strand
CGGCACCTCCCCTTTTTTGACTACAACCCCCTCCGGCCCTTCAGGCCACCTCCCCAAGGGGAGGCTTTGTGTCACAAGAATCCTAGCCTCCCTCGGGGGAGGGGAACCGCTTGCGGTGGTGGGGGTTCTTTAAAAAAGAGGGCCACGAAGTGGCGAGGGGGTTATTTTCAAGTGCTTTTACTATATCAAGTCTTTTACTCAGCAGGAGCGGCTTCGGCTTCAGGAGCAGGAGCTTCGGGAGCAACTGCCGGGGCTTTAGCTGCTGCTACGTCAGCTAAACTCTTTTCAAGTGAGCTTGCAAGACCGTTAGTGGCCGTGTCGATCTTTTTATAAAGATCTTTAACGCCCTGTATATCAAGAACATCAGAGAAGAACGAATTATCATAATTAATAATCGTCATTCCGCCCTTTTCGAGAATAGCTTTGTTGCTCTTGTCGATTTCTTCGAGTCTCGGGCGCATTTCCTGTAAAGCTTCAGCTACTGCTTTATCAAGCGTCGCTCTGTGTTCGGGCTTGAGGGCCTTGTAAACTTTGTCGTTAATACAAATCTGATTGCAGTACAGAATATGATTGGTGCAGGCAAGATATTTCTGGACTTCTTCAAAGTGAGCGCCTACGCATGTATCAGCGGCATTCTCTTGAGCGTGTATAGTGCCGTTCTGAAGTGAAATATAAACTTCAGCCCAAGCAAGCGGAGTCGGTTCAGCTCCTATAGCCGTCCAGAATGCCATGTGGTTAGCGTTTTCCATTGTACGAATCTGAAGGCTCTTGAAATCCGTGAGCGTAGCAAGATTTTTATCAGCCGTTGTAAGTCTGTACGTAGCGTTCTGCATGAAGCCTAACAGATGCAAGCCGGCTTTCTCGTAAGCTTCAGAAATTTTCTTATGGAATTCTGAATCGCCGTTTAAAACCGCGTCAATCGTGTCGCCGTCATAACGTGCAAATACCATTGGAAGGTCAAAGACAGCTACTTCAGGAATAAACGAAACTACCGGAGCTGTCTGACATACAGTGATAGCGATATATCCCTTTTGAGCCTGCCGCAATAAATCCGCGTCGCCTCCAAGTTCGCCGTTAGGGAAGTAGTCAATTACAAGCCCGGTATTAGCTTCTTTGACTTTCTTCTGAATTAATTGCGCGAAAACCTGTCCGGCCGCTCCCTTTGCAGTGGTATCAGCCGTTACAAGCCATGTTTCATCAAATTCAGACGTAGCGTAAGCGCATGAACTCAACGCTAAAACAAAAACTAACAGGGCAAGAATAATTTTTTTCATAATTTTTTACCCTCCGTAGATTAATATACAAGCCATGTGCTTATTGCAGGCACGTAGACAATAAGCGCCAATGACAGCAGGAACGCAACGATAAACGGGAATGCACGCGCCGCAACGTCCATCGGGTTATCCTGTGAGATATTTCCAGCGACAAATAAATCAAGTCCGAACGGAGGCGTAGCAAGGCCGATTGATAAGCAGCATACAAGAACAACACCGAAGTGAACTTCATCTACTCCAAGCATCTTTACAGCAGGAAGAAGAACAGGAGCAAGAATGATAATCGCCGGGCCGGTGTCCATGATCATTCCCAAAATCAAGAATATAATCGTGCAGACAGTAAGAACTGATGTGGCACTGCTGAAATTGTTAAGAATGAAATCCTGTACAGCGCTCGTTGCGTGTGTAAGTGAAAGAACCCGCCCGAATGCCGTTGCAAATGCCAATACAAACGCAAGGCCGCCGTAAGTTTTTACTGAACTGATTAAGAAAGCAGGAAGAGCTTTGAACTTAATCGAACGCTCAATAAATAAGCATACGATTATCGCGTAGAAGACCGAAACGACTGCTGCTTCTGTAGGCGTAAAGAATCCGGTGTAAATTCCGCCTAAAATAATAATCGGGCACATTAAAGCCCAGAAAGAATCTTTGAACAAAGCCCAGAAACCAAGAGCGCTGATTTCGTCAAGACGCGCTTTAATCTTCGCCTTGTCTTCGCCCTTAGTAGCACAATAGAAAACTGCATAGGCCATTAAGAACAAGCCGATTAAAATTCCAGGGAAGACTCCGCCCAAGAATAATTTTCCTGTTGAAACTCCCGTAGCCAATGAATAAAGAACGAACGGAATAGACGGCGGAATGATAACTCCCAAGCCTCCGGCAACTGCAATTAATCCGGCGGCCCAAGTCTTGTTATAGCCAAGATCAGCCATGAAAGGCACACACATTGCGCCGACTGCTGCTGTCGTTGCAGGCCCTGAACCTGAAATAGCTCCGTAGAATAAACACGTCAAGACAACTGCACAGGGAACTCCGCCCGTAAACCTTCCGACAAAATATGCAAAGAAATTAAATAACTTCTTTGAAATTCCGCCTTCGGCCATTATTACTCCTCCAAGAATAAACAGAGGCACAGCCAAAATCGGTGTAGAGTTCGCGCCGCTCAAAGTGTTATCTATTACTTGAGGAATAACGCCGCCGCGGGCCATCATCATAATCGGCGCAACAGATCCCAAAATCATACTAACGCCGATCGGTATAGAAAGAATAATTGCTACAAGGAACACTACAAAAACTAATAATGCCGCCATTGATTACTTCGCCCCCTCTGCTTTTTTAGCCGCTTCAAGCTCGGCCTGTGCATCAAGTTTTGTCTGCTCAAGCGTACTAAGCTCTTTAACGTTAAAATTCTTGAGATGTACAAAGAACATTTGAATCGCTCTTAACGTTGCAAGCGCAAAACCAAACACCGCAACCGCGTAAAGCCACCACATAGGCCAGCCCATAGCCGGGGAAGTTTCAGCCTTCGCGCCTACGAGCATTGTTCCTGCTGACCAGTTAAGGCACTCAATCGAATGATAAGCAAGAATAGCCATTGACCACGCAACGATTACATCAACACAAAGATTGATAATCTTGCGTAATTTTTGCGGCAATAAGTCAAGCACTACGCTAACGCGGAGCATGTTGCTTTTTCTTATCGTGTAGGGGAGCGAAATAAATACGCTCATGATCCACATAAAGCGCGAAAACTCTTCGGCCCATGTCAACGACTGAATGAACGGAATCTTTCGCACTACAACCTGAAGCATCATTACACATGCAATCAGAATTAAAAAGATGACCATCAAGCACTCTTCAAAATGATCATCAAGCCACTTGAACATGAAAAAACCTCCTTTAGTAATTTATACAGTCCCGATTAAATCTTTTGAGCGTCCTGCCTTCAAGACATAACTATCGAGTCCATGGCCAACAATTTCACTGATCTTTCGTGAAAGAGCCATAACTTTCAACACGTCAACGCCCGTTTCAATTCCCATTTCGTCAAGCATGTTGATAACATCTTCCGAAGAAATATTACCCGCTGCTCCGGGAACAAACGGACAGCCGCCCAAGCCTCCGAATGAAGCGTCAAATTGAGTCATGCCTGCCTCCATAGCCGCAAGAATGTTCGCCATAGCAGCGCCGCGGGTATTATGGAAGTGTAACCACCATGAAACCTGCGGATATTTTTCGCGGACGTGTTTGCAGAGATCATAAACTTGATTGGGAACGGCTTGGCCTGACGCGTCAGAAAGTGAGATCTCATTAATCCCTACTTTTAAATAAGCTTCGATTATTGCGTCAACGTCTTCAACCGGAGTCCGTCCTTCCCACGGTGAAGCAAACGGCATTGAGATCGAGCCTGAAATAGCAATATTATTTTTATTCGCCATCTCTACACAATCAGCAAAGCCCGCGACACTTTCTTCCGGAGTCCTGTTGAGATTTTTTAAATTATGCATACGGCTTGCGGATACGTT
>JAFSSV010000131.1 GCA_017450825.1 Synergistaceae bacterium | reverse complement strand
CCTCCCCTTTCAGGGGCGGCAAGGTGTAGAAAAAAATCGCTGATGTCGAAGAACTCTCTTGTCCCCCCTGAAAGGGGGGATGTCAGCTTGCTGACAGGGGGGTTGCTTCTCAATAAGAAGGCCAAGCTTGCTGGCGAGGGGGTTGCTTCCAAACAAGAAGGCCAGCTTGCTGGCGAGGGGGTTATTTAAAAATTTTTTTAACGAGCCCCCCTCCGCCCCTTCAGGCCACCTCCCCTTTTAAAATCAACCCCTCCGACCTCACTTCGTTCGGCCACCTCCCCTTTCAGGGGCGGCAAGGTGTAGAAAAAAATCGCTGATGTCGAAGAACTCTCTTGTCCCCCCTGAAAGGGGGGATGTCAGCTTGCTGACAGGGGGGTTGCTTCTCAATAAGAGGGCCAACATGCTGGCGAGGGGGTTATCTCCAAACTCAGGCTAAAAAATTTCGGCCTCCTGTTATAAATTATTAAGAGAGAATAAAATTCTTTTTTAATAATTTTTATAACAGGAGGTTTTTTTATGTGCGGAATTCTTGGCTACACTGGGCCGCGTCAGGCCAGCGATATTTTACTGAACGGACTTGCTAAACTTGAATACAGAGGCTACGACTCGGCAGGAGTCGCTGTGCTTGACAAAGGCGAAATAAAAATTGCTAAGAACAAAGGACGCTTGAAAGCCCTCGAAGAAAAAATCAAAGCCGGAGGAGCTGAAAAAATTTCCGGCACCTGCGGCATCGGCCACACACGCTGGGCAACTCACGGCGAACCTTCCGAAGTCAACGCCCACCCCTTATGGAGCGACGATATGTCGGTCGTAGCTGTCCATAATGGAATAGTTGAAAACTACAGGGAAATAAAAAACGAACTCTCACAACACGGCTATAAATTTTATTCACAGACAGACACCGAAGCCGCCGTTAAGCTCATTGATTTTTATTACAAACAGGCTCAGGCCGAGTCTGACGGCCGCGACAAAGACAAGCTCCCCTTAAAAGCAATTCTAAAAGCTATCAAAAAAATCGAAGGCTCTTATTGCTTTGTCCTTCTCTTCAAAGATTACCCGGACGAAGTATGGGGAGCGCGAAAAGATCTGCCCTTGATAGCAGGACAGGGACAGGGCGAGTCGTTCTTGGCCTCGGACGTTTCGGCAATCTTGCAGGATACAAGACAGGTTTATTATCTTGATAATCTTGAGATCGTTCAGCTCAAAAAAGGAGTCGTTAGATTCTTTGATACAGAAGGCTACGCAAAGCCAAAAGAATTAAGCGAAGTAACTTGGGACATGAACGCAGCCGAAAAGGGCGGCTTTGAACATTTCATGATGAAAGAAATTCATGAACAGGCCCGCGCCGTCAAAGACACTTTAGGCTCTGTTTATAATTCCGGAAGGATTCACCTGAACGAGATGGGCTTGAGCGATGAAAGCATAAAAGAAATCTCGCAGATTTATATTATTGCCTGCGGTTCTGCTTATCATGCCGGGGCGGTTGCTCAATACGTTATCGAAGACCTTGCAAAAATTCCGGTGAGAATCGAACTTGCTTCGGAGTTCCGTTACAGAAATATGCCCTTTGATAAAAAAGCCTTGGCAATAATCATAAGCCAGTCCGGCGAAACGGCCGACACTTTAGCAGCTATGCGCCGGGCCAAAGAAAACGGCATTAAGACTCTTGCTATCGTCAACGTCGTAGGAAGCACAATCGCCCGCGAAGCTGACAGCGTTTTTTATACCATGGCCGGGCCTGAAATAGCCGTAGCTACTACTAAGGCTTACAGCGCTCAGTTAATAGCTGCGTATGTCTTAGCTATTCAATTTGCCAAAGTCCGCGGCGAACTTGACGAGAACGCCAGCGAAAAATTAATTGAAGAGATCCAGAAACTTCCGGAGAAAATTGACGAGATCCTTGACGAGAAAGGCCGCCTCGAAGAGATAGCTTATAAATTCGTTAACGCCCGAAACGCTTTCTATCTTGGACGTAATATTGACTATGCTGTCGCTATGGAGGGAAGCCTGAAAATGAAAGAGATAAGCTACTTGCATTCAGAAGCCTGCGCCGCCGGAGAAATGAAGCACGGCCCTATAAGTTTAATTGAGAAGGGAATGTTAGTCGCCGGCATAATGACTCAAAAGAGTCTCTATCAGAAACTTGCAAGCAACATGCTCGAAGCCAAGAGCCGCGGAGGATTTTTATTAATCGTAGCGACTCGGGGCTGTGAAGATCTCAAAGACGAAGCCGATTTTGTTTTTTACATTCCTGAAACGGATGAACATTTCGCGGCGAGCCTTGCCGTGATTCCTTTACAGCTTTTGGGTTATTACGTAGCCGTCGCAAGAAAGCTTGATGTTGATAAACCGCGCAACTTGGCCAAGAGTGTTACGGTTGAGTAATAAAAAAATTTTTTGAAGAGAACCACCTTTTGCCGCACGCTGGCTAATGAGAAGGGAATCCCCCCCGCCGCAAGCGGTTCTCCCCCTCTTAAAAGGGGGGGGGCTTAGAGGTATTACTAATAAAGCCTCCCCTTGGGGAGGTGGCCTGAAGGGCCGGAGGGGGTTTTGTTGAAAAAACGGTAAGCGCCTGATCGATAGCTTTCTACAAGCTTTTCATTCTGTCGGTTGGGGGTACCGCCTCAGCCGACAAAATTTTAAATTAAGTCCGTGCCTTCCCGGACATTTTTAATTATAAGACCTCTGGAAATATTTTCAAAACGCTAAAAAAAAATTCCTCCCCTTTTAATGGGGAGGTTTTGTTTTTAATTTTCCTTCAAGCTCTTGAGATTTTCCTGAAGCCTTTGAATTTGTGACTCGCCGGCTTGAACTTTTCCGCGTTCCTTCTCTACGACTTCAGCAGGGGCACGAGAAACAAAATCTGATTTCTCTAGTCTTGCCTTGCTCTTGGCCACGTCCTTTTCAATCGAAACAATATCGCTTTCAAGGCGCGCTATCTCTTTCGGAACATCGAGAACATCTCCGACAGGCAATTTAATTTCAGCCTCGGTCGTAACTGTTGAAAGAGAAGGCCCGTGAGTCCATTCGCCCTTCGGACTCTCTAACAAGACTTCACGGACTCTGCAAAGATTAGAAATCTGATTCAGTGCCGCGTCAAAAATCTTTGAGGCCGGAGCAGCCGGCTCGATTTTAATTACGGCCTTATTAAGCCATTGCTGCGGGGCAACGTGAGCTTCGGCCCGGAGATTTCTCAAAGCCCTCACTGTGTCTTGAAGGACTTTCATTTCTGAAAGAGACTCTTCAAAAATATATTCGCTCTTGGCTTCGGGCCAAGCCGTTCTCATTAAGAACTCGTCACCGTAGCCGAAGGCCGCCCATAACTCTTCAGTTATAAACGGAATGAACGGGTGCAGCAAAGGCAATGTAGTTTTGAAAACTTCCTCTAAGACTCCGGCGGTAGTCTTGCGGCGCTCTTCTCCTTCATCGCCCTTCAAAGCAGGCTTGGACATTTCAAGATACCAATCGCAAAGATCTCCCCATACAAAATCATAAAGCCCCCGGGCCGCCGTTCCAATGTCATAAGAGTCAATAAGCTCGCGGACTCTCTTGGCCATCTCTTGAGTCCGGGTCAAGATAAATTTATCGTGAAGGTGAAGCTGATTAATATCAATCTCGTGAACTTCGTCATCAAGATTCATTAAGGCAAAGCGAGCAGCATTCCATAACTTGTTCATGAAGAATCTGTACGTTTCAATTCGTGTTGACGATAAAAGAATATCGCGCCCCTGAACTGAAAGCGCCGCCAAAGTCATTCGTAACGCGTCAGCCCCGTACTTGTCAATCATAATTAACGGGTCGATTACGTTGCCCTTGGTCTTGCTCATTTTCTTTCCGTGTTCGTCGCGTATCAATGAATGAATATAAACATCACGGAACGGCACATCGTCCATGAACTCAAGGCCCATCATTATCATTCTTGCAACCCAGAAGAAAATAATGTCAAAGCCCGTTACCATTAAGGACGTAGGATAAAAATATTTCAGCTCCGGTTTATCGTCCGGCCAGCCCATAGTAGAGAACGGCCAGAGCGCCGAACTGAACCAAGTGTCAAGCACGTCGCTTTCCTGTTTAATATTTTTGCTGTGACAATGCTCGCATTCTGTCGGATCGTTTTCGGCTACGGTTATGTGCCCGCAATCGTCACAGATCCATGCCGGTATTCTATGTCCCCACCATAATTGACGTGAAATGCACCAGTCCCGGATATTTTCCATCCAGTTAAAATAAGTCTTCTCCCATTGTTCGGGAGTCCATTTAATCCGGCCGTCTTTGACAGCTTGGACTCCTCGTTCGGCCAAGGGCTTTGTCTTTACGAACCACTGTTCGGACAGGTAAGGCTCTACAGTCGTTCCGCAGCGCTGGCAATGTCCGACAGAGTGAGTAATTTTTTCTGTCTTTAACAAGAGGCCAAGCTCTTCAAGATCTTTTACGGACTCTTCACGGGCTTGAGCGATTGTCATGCCTTTATATTTTCCGGCATTCTCGTTCATAACGCCTTGAGAGTCTATGACTTGGATCTGTTCGAGATTATGATTAAGCCCGACTAAAAAGTCATTAGGATCGTGAGCGGGAGTAATTTTTACACAGCCCGTCCCGAACTCCGGGTCGACCATGTTATCTTGAATAATCGGGATTTCCCTGTCAGTCAAAGGCACTCGAACATGACGGCCTATCAGGTGCTTATATTTTTCTGAACGGGGGTGAACGGCGATAGCAACGTCACCGATTATAGTTTCAGGGCGGGTCGTAGCGACGATTAAGAATTCTTCGCCGGAGTTAGAAGAAACAACCCCCTCGCCAGCAGGCTGGCCCTCTCCCCCTTCACAGGGGGCGCTATTAATTATTGGATACTTGACATAATAAAAATTCCCTTGGCTTTCTTCGTATTCGACTTCGAGATCAGAAATAGCCGTAGCGCAGCGCGGGCACCAGTTCACTATATATTTTCCGCGATAGATTAAGCCCTTCTTGTAGAGTCTAACGAAGACGGCACGGACGGCCCGGCTTAGTCCTTCGTCAAGTGTAAATCTTTCGCGCCTCCAGTCGCAGGAATTTCCGAGTCGTGTCATTTGTTCGATAATTATTGAGCCGTAAATTTTTTTCCATTCCCAGACTTTTTTAACGAACTCTTCGCGGCCCAAGTCGTAGCGTGAAATTTTTTGCTTGGCTAAATCTTTTTCTACTACGTTTTGAGTCGCTATGCCTGCGTGGTCAGTGCCGGGAAGCCATAGAACGCTGTAGCCTTCCATGCGTTTTGTGCGGCACATGATGTCTTGAAACGTGTGATCGAACGCGTGTCCAACGTGAAGAGATCCCGTCACGTTAGGCGGAGGAATTACGATTGAAAAGGCTTTGGACTCCGGATTAATTTCAGCGTTAAAGAGTCCGTTTTCGAGCCAAGCCTCGTACCATTTTTTCTCGATATTGTCGGGTGAATAACTTTTTTCGAGATCGCGATTACGTTTTTTTGTTGTCATGATTTCATCTCTTTCTGAAGAATTTTTTGAAATAATTTTTTTTAAGCCTTAGAAATGCCCCTCGCCCCTGTTAGGCAAGCCCCCTTTTTTTTAACAAATTAACCCCCTCCGCCCTCACTTTGGTTGGGCACCTCTCCTCTTTTTAACCGCAACCCCTCCGACCTCACTTCGTTCGGCCACCTCCCCTTTCAGGGGCGGCAAGGTGTAAAGTGAATAAAAGATGTCGAAGAACTCTCTCCTCCCCCCTGAAAGGGGGGATGTCAGCTTGCTGACAGGGGGGTTGCTTTTCAACAAGAAGGCCAGCTTGCGGCGGGGGGGATTCCCTAAATTTCATTAAAGACTTTCCACAGCGTTTATTAATTCCCCTATTGCCTCGTTGCTTGTTGCCCAGCTCGTACAAAATCTAACGGCTGAATTTCCGTCTGAAGTTTTCTCCCATAACTCGTAACTAAAAATTTCGCTTAAAAATTTATTTTGTTCGGGCGTTAAGATCGGGAACTGCTGATTAGTATAAGACTCAAACAAAAACGGAATATTTTTTTTCTTGAAAGCCGCTTTGATTTTCATTGCCTGCTCGTTAGCGTGACGGGCGTTAGAAAAATATAAATCGCCTTCAAATAAAATTTCAAACTGAAGGCCGAGCAGTCTGCCTTTTGCCAGGAGTCCTCCCTGTTGTTTAATTAGGGTCTTGAAATTTTTGAGATTAATTTCTTCCGGCTTCGGGAAGACTACAGCTTCGCCGAATAATGCGCCGTTTTTAGTGCCGCCGATATAAAAAGCGTCGCAGAGATTCGCAAGGTCTTTCAAATTTAAATCTGATTTTTCAGAAGTCAAACCCGTTCCGAGTCTAGCGCCGTCAAGAAAAATTTTCAGGCCGTATTTTTTGCAGACTGATTTTAAATTTTCAAGCTCATGCTTTGAATAAATTGTCCCGTATTCAGACGCGTAAGAAATATAAATCATTCCCGGCTGAACCATGTGTTCATGAGTCGGATCGGCATAAAAATTTTCAAGATAGCTTTCAAGCTCTTGAGAATCTAACAAGCCTTCATGACCCGGGAGAGTCAAAATTTTGTGTCCTGTCGCTTCGATTGCGCCGGACTCGTGGACGTTGATATGACCGCTTGAGGCGCTTATGACTCCTTCAACCGGAGAAAGCAGAGATTTTATTACGGTCGTATTAGTTTGAGTGCCGCCGACTAAAAAAAATACTTCGGCGTTCTCTTTGCCTATTGCCGTTCGGATTAAAGCCTTTGCTCTTTCGGTGTGAACGTCTTGGCCGTAGCCGGAAGACTGCTCAAGATTAGTTTGAACGAGCCGCGCTAAAATTTCCGGGCAAGCTCCTTCCTGATAATCTGTTTCAAATTTTATTTTCATTTCGATTCCTTTTGAAAAAATTTTAAAGCTCATTATAGTATAATTACGATAAATCAAAGGAGTGAATAAATTTTGCTGGGCGATTACACGTGGGACGTAATATATAAAGAATCTGAAAGCCTCGCCAAGAGATTCAAAGCAGTATCGCAGAACATAGCAAACGCTAACACGCCGGGTTATGCCCGTCATAATGTTTCGTTTGAAGATCAGATGCGCGAGGTTATGGAACAGGATAAAAAATTACACATGACCGTAACTGACGCGGCGCATATTCCTTCGCACCCGTTGAAGATCAAGGACGTTCACGCCGCCGACGTAAAAATAATGGACGAACAATACAGGCTCGATCTTAACAACGTTGACCCCGAACGTGAAATGGCGGTCTTAGCCGAAACCCGAATGATGTACACGGGCTTCATGAGAAGAGCCGCGAATAAATTATCGACGCTTCGATCTGTCATAGCAGGAAGATAAAAATTTAGCCGAAACCCCTCCGGACTTTGTCCGCCTCCCCTCCTTCTAACCACAACCCCCTCCGGTTCGCTTCGCTCACCACCTCCCCAAGGGGAGGCAAGGAACGTAGCAGGAATAGAAAGACTCCTTGCGCCCCCTGTGAAGGGGGAGAGGGCCACGAAGTGGCGAGGGGGTTATTTATAAAAAAAGGGGGAGAAGGCCAAGCTTGCTGGCAAGGGGGTTATT
>JAFSSV010000130.1 GCA_017450825.1 Synergistaceae bacterium | reverse complement strand
CTCAAGAAGATATAAGCGTCCGGCCTCATTATCTTGACGAGTTCACGGGACAGGAAAAATTAAAAGAGAAATTAAAAATCTATATCGCCGCGGCTAAAGGACGGGGCGAACCGTTAGACCATGTTTTATTTTACGGGCCTCTGGGCTTGGGCAAAACGACTTTGGCCGGAATTATCGCTCAGGAAATGGGAGGACAGCTCCGAACGACTACAGGCCCCGCGCTTGAACGAGCCGGCGATCTGGCCGCAATAATTTCTAATATCGAAGCTAATGACGTTCTATTTATCGACGAGATTCACCGAATGCCCGCGCAGGTCGAAGAAATTTTATATCCAGCTATGGAAGACTTCACACTTCATATTGTCGTAGGCAAGGGCCCTTTAGCCAGAACTATAGCGCTTAATCTCCCTAAGTTCACGCTTTGCGGAGCTACAACCCGGCTCGGACTTCTTACTTCTCCTTTACGCGCTCGTTTCGGAATTGTCGAACAGCTAGCGCTATATAAAGATGAAGAGCTTTCCAAAATTTTATTGCGTGCCGCCGGAGTCATTGGAGCAAATTTAAACAAAGCTGCAAGCCTTGAGATCGCTAAACGTTCACGGGGGACTCCGCGTGTCGCTTTAAGACTCTTACGAAGAGTCCGTGACGTTTCAGCCGTTCAGCAAGGCCCCGAAGGCGAAATAAATTCTGAAATAGCCGTTCACGCTATGGATATGCTTGAAGTAGACTCGCAGGGACTTGACGAAGGCGACAGAAAAATTTTGACAGCGATAATAGATTTATTTAACGGCGGCCCGGTCGGACTCAGCACGCTTGCCGCTGCACTCAACGAGGACTCACAGACTATTGAAGACATCTACGAGCCTTATTTAATTCAAAAGGGCCTTATCGAACGAACTCCCCGAGGCCGTAAAGCAACAAAGAACGCTTATTTATATTTAGGGAGGCAGATTTTAATTGATTTCTGATTTTTCAAAGACAAGCAAAAAATTTTTCTTAACAATTTTTATTTTAGCTTTAACTTGTTCAGCAGGCTGGAGCGAAAATATTTACTCAAATCCGGAGAATTGGGCATACTTTGCTGAGGGTTCAGGCCCGGTCGATTTATTTTTAATAGCTCCGTTAGTAGATGTAAATAACGTAAATAACGAATTTAATATGTCGCTTTCAGACGATAAGACAAAAGCGAAATTTCTAGGTGCGTTGAACAGGGAGCGCGGAATCTATGAAGAGCTTACTAGAATGTACTCGCCCTATTACAGACAAAAGGCTGCTAGTATTTACACATTAATGGAAGAGAATGAGCACTGCGATATAAAAAAATATACTGACATTGCCTACGCTGATATTAAAGCGGCCTTCTCTTATTATCTTGAACATGAAAATAATAACCGTCCTTTAATCCTTGCCGGATTTTCTCAAGGTGCTGAAATGTGCTATTACCTTTTGCGGGATTTCCTTGACAACGAAGAATTATATTTCCGGCTCGTTGCAGTTTATGCGATTGGTATGCCTCTTACTGTGGAAATGACAGAAAAATTCCCGTATATCAAACCTGCTCAGACTTCAGACGATTTAGGGGTCGTTATAACTTTTGGAAGCGAAGCCCCTGATTTTCACGACGGAAGCATAGTATATCCCAAAGATGTAAAAGCTCACGCTATAAACCCGTTAAACTGGAGGACCGACAGCACTCCGGCCGGGAAAGATTTAAATCTCGGAGCCTGCTTCACAGATTACAGCGGCAATATTACGCGCGAAATAAAAAACTTTTGCGGCGGTTATCTTGATACAGAGCGCGGAGTTATAAAAGTCACTGGAATCATAAGCTCTGATTATCCTCAGGTCATACCGTTCCTTCCGGAGGGCTTTTATCACGTTTATGATTATTTATTCTTCTACAGAAATCTGCAGGAAAACGTCAAAACAAGAATTCTAAAAGCATTAGGGAGCGCTGATTGATTTTGCATATATATAATAGAAGAGTTTTTATTTTTTTCTTGGCCTTAATTTTATTTTCGGGCGCTAAAAATTCTTTTGCCCGTGATGTTTATGTGAAGCTTTCAAGTTCCGGGAGCTATTCAATCGGAATCACTTCGGGAAATCTAGTCATGACTGACTCCGAAGGCCGCCTTGCCAATCTTGGTGACTCCGCGAATATCTCCGTAAATAACGGCGTTGCCAGGATCATGGGCAATTCTTTTTTCCTGCCTATAAGAATCACCGGCACAGGCTTTTTAAAATTCAACGGCCGGACTTACAGAGGCGCTTTTTTGATCACACAGCGCGCGGGATTATTAAACGTCCTTGACCTTGAACAATACGTCTGCGGAGTCTTGCCCGGCGAAGTCGGAGCGTCTTGGCCGGAGCAGGCTCTAAGGGCGCAGGCTATCACCGCAAGAACTTATGTCTTACGCCAAAGCTTAAACCGCGCCGAAAAAGGTTATGACGTAGTTGATACTGACGCAGATCAAGTCTACAAAGGAGCAGGAGCTGAAACAGAAAAAACTAACCGCGCCGTCTTGAGTACAGCAAGCGAAGTTCTAACTTACGGCCAAGAACTGGCGCAGACTTATTTCCATTCGGACAGCGGCGGCCACACGGCAAATATTAAAGACGTTTGGGGCGGAGATATTCCATATTTAACAGGAGTTCCCGAAGTCGTGAACTATAAATCTCCCGTTTCAGTCTGGAATGCCCGCTTCACTTCGGAAAGAATTCAAGGCGTAATAAAAAAAGTCACAGGAGCTGATATCGGCAAGATAAAAGAGATTCAAGTTTCAGACGTTGACGAGGGCGGCCGTGCAATTAACATGACCTTTATAGGCGAACGCGCAACGAAGACAATCAAGGCGAGTCAATTCCGAACGGGCTTAGACCCAAGGACTTTAAAAAGCACAATGTTCACGCCTTCGGGCGGAAATTTTAACGCTTCGGACGCTGGAGCGGGGGGAAGGTTAGTAGCGACTCAAAATAAAAATTCTTCAGAGTCCAAGCTCACGTTCGAAGAAGAACAGCAAATCGCAAAGATGACCGCTGAAGGCGTATTCACGACTACAGAAATTCTTGATATGATCAGAAACCCGGCCAAGCAGAAAAATTATTACGAAACAGGCAAGGGCCGCGGCAGCTCAAATAATTCGTCAAGCTCAACGCCGGCTATAAAAAATAAATACGGCTACTCAATCGAAAAATCGGGCAACGAATTTGTTTTTTACGGGCGAGGCTGGGGGCATGGTGTTGGAATGTGTCAATGGGGTTCGCTTGCTATGGCCGAGCAGGGCTGGACGGCTGAAAATATTTTAATGCACTACTACCCGGGAACTGTCATAAAAAAATTCAGATAAGCTATCTCTAAATTTTTATTTTTGAAAAAAATTTTTTTTTAAACTTCTGGAGAAAGTTCCAGAAGTTATATTTTTATTTATACTCAGCACACTTAAAAAACTATAACCCCCTCGCCGCAAGCGGCCCTCTCCCCCAACCCTTCCACCGCAAGCGGTCCCCCTTCCCTTACAGGGACGGCT
>JAFSSV010000129.1 GCA_017450825.1 Synergistaceae bacterium | reverse complement strand
CTGTTCTACAGCGTCAGGGGCCTGCGACATTAAGCACTGAGCTTTCTGAGTCTTCGGGAAGGCCATAACATCCCTGATTGAATTTCCTCCGCAAAGCAGCATAACAAGCCTGTCAACTCCAAGAGCGAGTCCCCCGTGAGGAGGCGTGCCGTATGACAGAGCCTCAAGGAAGAATCCAAAACGCCTCTTAGCCTCTTCGGGCGTAATGCCGAGAGCTTTGAATAATCTTGCCTGAATTTCGGGATCGTGAATTCTTATCGAACCGCCGCCGACTTCGTTGCCGTTCAACACGCAGTCATAAGCCCGGGCCAAAGCGTGTTCGGGGTCTTCATCAAAAGCTGTATCGTTATCAAGAGCAGGAGAAGTAAACGGGTGGTGCATTGCCTCCCAGCGTTTTTCTTCGGCGCTCCACTCAAACAGCGGGAACTTTGTAACCCATAAAAATTTCCAGTTGTCCGGAGAATTATCGAAGAGATCTTCGCGTTTCTTGCCGAGTTCGAGTCTTAACGTTCCTAAAATCTCACAAGCCTTTTGTCTTGAAGCGTGAGCAACGATAAATAACGCGTCGTCGGGCTGCATGTTGCCAAGCTCGCGGACTTTTTCAAGGTCTTCGGGCGTTAAGAATTTCACGAGCGGGCCTTTCAAGCCGCCGTATTTGTACAGGAAATTCGCAAGCCCCGAAGTTCCAAGCTTGATAGCACGAGCTTCAAGATCCATAATTTCCTTACGAGAAAGCGCCGCGCCTCCTGGAAGCCTCAAGCCTCTTACGACTCCGCCGGCCTCAAGAATTCTTCTGAAAGGCTCGAAGCCTGAATTTCTGAAAGCCTCGGCCAAGTCACAAAGCTCAAGCTTGACTCTTAAATCGGGCTTATCGCTCCCGTATTTGTCCATAGCCTCCCAGTAAGGCATACGGATAAACGGCGTGGGAATGTCAACGCCCCTGATTAATTTGAATAAGCCCTTCATGTAGCCTTCGATCAATTCCATAACGTCATCTTCGACTATGTAGCTCATTTCAATATCAATTTGAGTAAACTCGGGCTGGCGGTCTGCGCGTAAATCTTCGTCGCGGAAACAGCGGGCTATCTGATAATATCTGTCGAAGCCGCTTACCATTAAAATCTGCTTGAATAACTGCGGCGATTGTGGCAAGGCATAGAAGCAGCCCTGATTGACTCTGCTTGGGACTAGATAATCTCTAGCTCCTTCGGGTGTTGCCTTAGTGAGCATTGGAGTCTCAAGCTCGACAAAATTTCTTTCGGCTAAATAATTTCTTGTGAAGGCGTTAATCTTTGCGCGTGTCCGTAAGTTCTGCTGCATTTTGTCGCGGCGCATATCAAGATAGCGATATTTCAGCCTGATATTTTCGTCTACGCTGTCTGTATCGTCGCCGACTTCAAACGGGAGGGGCTTGGCCTTTGATAGAATAAGGAAGTCGCTTGCTACGATTTCTATAGTTCCGGTTTTAAGTTCTGGATTTTCTGTGCCTTCGGGGCGGATTCTCATTTTGCCTTTGACTGCTACGCAATATTCATTTCTAAGAGTAGCAGCGAGCTTATGAATTTCTCCGGCCTCGGGGTTAAAGACAATTTGAATAGGCCCTGTCCAGTCCCAGATCTCAATAAAAATAATTCCGCCTAAATCGCGTCTTGCTCTTACCCAGCCGTTAGCGCGAACTTCTTTGCCCGCGTCCTCTTCGGTAAAGAGTCCGCATAATGAAGTTCTTTGCCAAGTCTTGTTAAAAATTCTTGCCATTTATTTTTGCACGTTCCTTTCAAAAAAATTTGTGTTAAACCAAAATATTATAAAGCAAATAAAATTTTTTAAAGAGATTTGCCTGCTCCTTCTCTTTATTTTTAAATCAACCCCCTTCGGCCTTCAGGCACCTCCCCTTTTTTAAAATCAACCCCTCCGGCCTCACTTCGTTCAGCCACCTCCCCTTACACAGGGGAGGCAAGAGCGTAAAGGGAATAAAGTATGTCGAAATACTCTCTCGTCCCCCCCTGTGAAGGGGGGATGTCAACTTGTTGACAGGGGGGTTACTTTATCAAAGGGCCGCTTGCGGCGAGGGGGTTATCTATATAAAAAAGGGCGTTGCTTTTTAAATTAATCTCCATAACTCCTCGTGAGTGTCGAACAAAATTTTTTTGCCT